>JBARKD010000380.1:0-38710 GCA_049800615.1 Acidobacteriaceae bacterium
GGGTCTGCGGCTTCTGGTTGGACCCTGAGCCCCGCTTCGGGGGCGGGTCTCATGCGCGGCCTCTCCGAAATTTGTCTGTTTATGAGACCAGTTCTAGGGTTTGGCAAACACCTGGTAAACCGCCAGATTTTGTGCGGGATAGGAAAACAACGGCTGATAGGACCGCCCGGCGAGCAAGGTCCGTAGCTGATCCGTATAGATCTCGCGGGTTATGAGGATATGCTCTGCGTCGGGAACGCCGCCCTGCTCATAGTTTTCCACCTGGTGGTTACGGTAGAACGATAGTCCGTACTCCACATCGCGGCGGACCCGGTAAACCGCGACGTCCTCTTTGGGGCGCGCAATTTGGCTGATGATAGCGGCCAGGGGACGGGCTGAGTAGGCTGCGTCCAGCAAACGAATATTTTTCTTGGTCGTTGAAATGGCAGGCAGGCCAAAGAATGGGCCGACACCGAAAATAAACAGCAGCATGACGACCATGGGTACTGTCGTGGCCAGGCGAAGGCGCTTTACCCCGAAGCGGGCTACCACCACCAGGATGAGAAGGGCGGAGGCTGCCCCGGTGGAAATTGCCGCCACCAGGATGTTGCTCGGCGGCATGCCTCCGGGATGAACGATATGCCAAGGCAGCAGCAGGACCAGCACTACGGTGATGGCGGAGAGTCCGGCATGCAATAACAGCAGCCACGGGTTGAGGCCCCGGTTACGAATCCGGTTGATGTAATCGCCGGTGAGAATGGTAAGGGGTGGAATGGCGGGCAGTATGTAGCCGGGAAGCTTGGAGCGGGAAAGGGAAAAAATGACAATCGGAAAAAGAGTCCAAAGTACCAGGAACTCAGGGAAAGCATCACCCCAGCGGGGATTCCCTATGTAGTGATGTTTGGCCCCCCGCGACCGCCACTCGGCAATCGATTGCTGAATGGCGACGCTCAGGGCGCGCAGGGCGATGATTGACCATGGCATGAGCCCAAGCAAAAGGATGGGCAGGTAGTACCAGACGGGGTGGTCATGCATGTAGCGGTTGGTGGCGAAACGCTCCAGATTGTGTTCCAGGAAAAAGATGCGCAGGAAGTCGGGGTTACGCCGCTGTACGGCGATAAACCAGGGCAGCACCATGGCGAAGTACAGCAACACCCCGGGAATCCAAACGGTGCGGCGAAGCAGCGACCATTCCCGGCGCAAGGCGGCGAAGCTGAAGATAATGCACCCCGCCATAGCGGGCGCGACCGGGCCTTTTGCGAGTGTGGCCACGCCGACAAAGAAATATAGATCGAACAGCCAGAACTTCTTGTCCGTCTCGTACCACGCGTACCAACCCAGCATGCCGATGCAGAAGGGAGCAGCCATCTGCATGTCGGTGGAAGCCCCGCGCGCGAAACCCACGATGCCGGCGCAGGATGCGGTAATGAGTGCCGCATCCAACTGGCTGCCGGGACGAAAGCGGCGCAAATGCAGAAAAATCAGCGCGACCAAAATGAAGGCAAAGCTGGCCGATGGCAGGCGCGCAGACCAGTCGTGCACGCCAAACTCGAGGAAAGCGAACAGTGCCCGCCAGTAATAGAGAGCGGGCTTTTCCAGCCAGGGATGACCCCACAACACCGGGGTGACGTAATCATGGCGGAAAAGCATTTCGCGCGCGATTTGTGCATACCGGGGTTCGTCCGCTCCGACCAGCCCCAGGCCATCTCCGCCAAAGACCGGTACCAGGCCGTAAAACAGAAAGAAAGGGGTAAACAGGAAAAGGCTGACGGCTTCCAATGTGTCGCGCAGGGCGGGAAAACGGGTTTTCAACGAGTCCAGCGCACCCAGGCCAGGACTCGGCCGGTTCACGACCTGGGGAGTACCGACCATTGCTTTTCTCTCAACCATCGGTCCCGCCAGGTAATCTACGGTCCTGACGGGCTGGCGAAAAATGCGCCGCAACCCGGAGGAAGGCGCCAGATCCTGCAGCCCTGCCAACACAGAATGGTAGATTTTAAATGCCAATTGTTCTGCGAACCTTCTTAACCGCAGCCTGATAAGGCTATCAGATTCAGCCGGCAGGTAACCGGGTAGCCCGCCTCCCGATGAAGCGGCGGCAAAATGTGGCAATTAAGCAATGCCGTCCATGGAAACCGTTGCCAATTCGCTGCGCAGATACTGCAGAATCAGTTCAGTTGCGGCCGGGACTGGACCGTCAATCGTGCAGCCGCTGGCATTCTCGTGACCGCCTCCGCCAAACCGCTCTGCGATGCTGGCCACATTGACCCGGCCCTTGCTGCGCAGGCTCAGCCGGACCGTGTGGTCGCGAAGTTCGCGCAGGAACACTGCTACTTCAATACCCGCGATGGCGATAGCGTAGTTCACGATTCCTTCGCAGTCTTCTTCGACTGCGTGGGTGCGCTTCATGTCGTTTTCCGTCACCCACAACCAGGCCAACTGTCCATCATGGTGCAGGTTGGCTAACGCCGCGCCGAGCAGAAGCATCTTAGCCGCCGGATTACAGAAGTAGACTTGCTGGGCAATGCGCACGGGATCGGCGCCACGGCGAACCAGGTTGCGCGCCAGCTCAAAAGTGTGCGCATCGGTTCCCTCATAGCAAAAGGATCCCGTATCGGAAAGAACCGCGGCATAGAGACAGGTGGCCATTTCGGGGTTGAGATCGATGCCTGCCGAGCCGGTCAATTCGCAGACCAGTTCCGCCACGGCGCAGGCGTTGCTGTCGATCCAGTTCACGTCGGCGAAGTTTCGTCCGCTGGTATGGTGGTCGATATTGATAAGAAACCGGTTGTCGAGCCCGGTAAGACGCGTGCGCGGAATGCCGTCGCACTCGAGCAGGATCACCGTATCGTAGTCGCCCTCGATATGACTCCAGTGATGTATCAGCCCGGCGCAGGGCAATCCACGATAAATTACCGGCACGCGGTCGCAGAGGACCATTTCGGCCCTCTTGCCCATCCGTTGCAGCATCATCCAGCAGGCAAGCACAGAGCCGACGGCGTCTCCGTCGGGACGCGCGTGGGCGGTCACCAGCAGGTGATCAGCCCTGGCGATCGCGTTGAGAACCGCCCCGATCATAGCTTCGGACTGCGGAGTGGATTGCATCATGAAGCGGGACGGTAACACTACTCCTTCGAACCGGAACTTGTCAGAAGCACCGGCGAGGGATTTTTTGCGGTCCCTTTTTTGGCGGTTTTGCTGCGTCCCAGCAGCTCATCGATACGCAGCTTGAGGTGTTTGGATTTGTCGATATGGAACGACAAATCAGGAACGTGCCGCACCCCCATGCGTTCCAGCAGCTCATGCCGGATGAATCCTCGCGCCGCCGTCAACGCCTCGCGGGTCTTCTCTTCCTCTGCTTCGCCGCCATCGACGGCAATGTACACCTGTGCGGTCTTGCCTCCCGGGTTCAGAACTACCTCGCTGACGTAGGCAAAGCTTATTCTTGGATCACCGAGCTCCCCGGCAATCATTGCGCTGATCTCTTCGCGCAGCGTTTCCGCAACGCGATCCCGATGGTACTTTCGTGCCCGTGGTTCCGCCATATAACGTCCTTAGCTAAACTTCTTAGGTTATCAGAAAGCGCTTTCCCGGGCACCCTGCACGCGATGCTCTCGAGGGGTCAATTTTGTACAGAGCACGGCCAGAAGAGTTCTGATACAGGGAGACCTGCTGTCCTACGGACACAATTATTCCCCACCATCCTCCTCGAGGAAAGTGAACCAGGAATCTGCTACTTCGGCCCCCAGGTCGTTGGCGATGCGGACGGCCGCGCTTTCCACTTGCCGCATGAGGCCGGTGAGATAATCGCGCGATCGGGAGATGGCGGTGATTCCGATGGTAGCCGACTGCCAGGTAACAGCCTCATCCAACTCGGCAATGGAAATATTGAAACCATGGCGAAGCTTCTCCTTGAGACTGCGCACCACCTGGCGCCGATCCTTCAGCGAGTGAGCGTGCACGATTTGCAATTCCAGGGTAAGAGCGACGATGGCCATGACTAGGCCAGTGCCGCTTTGGCGGCGGCGATGAACTCCGCGGGTTGCATGGCCGCCAGCGAACTGCATTGGACCAGCCCGCGACGGCAAGTGCTGTTGCCGCGAAGCTGCAGGCATGGAGAACACGGCGGTGGATGGAACAGGCTATCGCTGCCCGGAGCGGTTGGCCGGAAGCGATGGGGATGGGCCGGCCCGAAATAGCCGATGGCGGGCACATCGTAAAGCGAAGCCAGGTGCAGCGCGAAGCTATCGGGAGCAATCACCAGGTCCGCCGCGGATATCTTCGCGAACAGTTCCTCGACCGAGCCCTGGCCGTATGCGCTGACCCGCGGATCGGAGGCAAACTTTTTCACCGATTCCGATGCTCCGTGGACCAGCAGATTGTGCTCGGGAAATGCCTGCAGGAGGCCGCGGATAATACCAATCCATTGTTCTTCGCTGAGTTGCCGGGCGCGCCAGCCGGCTTCGGCGGCACAGTAGATGTAACGCTTCTCCGGGCGCGAAGCGGGTGGGGACGCATACACGCCGCGATACGATGCGAGCGGCTTGCCTTCTCCTCTTAGATCGAGCAGTTCCAGTTCTACTTCTGCGTCGTGCCTGTCTTCGGGACGGCGAATTCTGGGCGGCCGATAGACCGCTTTGACCAGAGAGGAAACCCAGGGCCGAACACTCCGCCATTCGAAGAATCCCCCATCGCCATAGAGAAGACTGATCCCCTGGACCCATCCCGTTTTTCGTCTTCCCCGAACCAGAAGGGAGAGAAGCAATGTGGTGCGGCTGTCGTCCAGAGCAATCACCAGGTCGGCTCTCGGAATGGCAAAAAGGCTGCGCAAGATCGAGAGCCTGGAGTGCCCGTGGTCGACAACGGTCACCTTCAGACGCGAATCGAGCAGGGGATACACCTGACCACCCTTGCGGTTGGTAATGATACTGACTTGGACGCCGGGATACAGCCGGAACAGCTCAAAGAGAAACGGCGCCTTGAGTACGTAATCGCCAAAGGTGCGAAAACTGAGCAGCGTGATGTGCTGGATAGCCTTATCGGGCACGATGATAGTCTCGGTTATTATAGTGCGCTACGTTTTTCTCGATCGCGATGGTGTTTTAAACCGCAAGCTACCTGAAGGTGCTTACGTCATCGACTGGGCGCGATTTGCGTGGCTCCCTGGAGCCATCGAAGCAGTCGCCCGGATGAACCTTGCCGGCTTTACGTTGATCCTGGTGACCAATCAGCGTGGTATTGCTTTGGGCCGCTTCACGGCTGACGACCTGGAGCGAATTCACCTCAATCTGCAGGCTGACCTGGCTCAGCACGGCGCGCGGCTCGACGCAATCTACTTCTGTCCCCATGACGAGAGCCAGTGCAGTTGCCGCAAGCCGGGGATCGGACTGTTTGAGCAGGCTATGAGAGATTTTCCCGGGATACAGTCCGGGAACAGTGTCGTCATCGGTGACTCGATTTCCGATATCGAAGCCGGCCGAAAACTGGGGATGAAAACCGTTTTCATTCAGGGTGAGCCGGAGGTTCAGAAGCCAGGAGCCAGCGAAGCGGCGGCCCGCGCGGATGCGGTGGCTAGCTCCCTGCTCGAAGCCGTTGAATTGATCGAGAAAAGCTTTTTCTCATAAAACCTCGTGAGCATTGAGTTTCGTGGGGAGGAAAGATAACTGCAGATCTCTCCACTTCGCTACGCTTCGGTCGAGATGACAATTTTGTGGTCAGGGGAAAGCTGTTTATCCATGAAGCGAACTGCAGATCCAAATTTGTTACCCAGCTGGCTGCTCATTTCCAGCCGGCAGTGCCAAAACCTCGGTGGGCCCCCCAGCTTGAAACTCAAGCCATCCTCCTGCCCTCGACTGCTTCCTTCAGATAACTCGCGACCTGCTGTCCGTAGTGCATCCACGTGTAGTTCCCGGTCACGGTTCTCATTGCGGCTCTGCCAATCGACCTGCGCAGGTTCTCGTCGGACGCGGCCCGCGCGATCGCTACAGCGAGAGATTCGGCGTCGTTCACCGGCACATAAATCACGCTCTTCCCTTGTTCCAGCGGCAAACCGCAGTTTTCTGTCGTAATGATCGGCAGCCCAGCCGCGGCAGCTTCCATCCCGGCGCGAGAAGAACCTTCGGCAAACGTAGGAAAAACGAACAAGTCCGCAGCGGCGAATGCTGCCGCAACCTGCCGCAGTGGGGCAAATGCCGTGTGGGTGAAGAACGCTTCGTCCCCGGACTCGATGCAGGATGCACCATTGTCCAGATTTCCCATCAGTTGCAGCCGGATATCGAGACCGGATCGACGGCAACGACGGATGGCTTCCAGCAAGAGCCGCACACCCTTACGAATATCGAAATTTCCGGTAAACAAAATACGTACCGGGCCATCCACGCGATAATCGCGCTTCAGATCGAAAAATTCTTCCCGTACCCCCAGATAAGCTACGCGCACCTTCGACTCGGGGTAGCCTTGTTCGAGGAAGGTCTTCTTCACGAAATCGGAATTCACCAGCAGCATGTCGGCATCGGCGCAATCGCGCAACACCAGCTTCCAGAGATCCGCCCGCGGGTTATAGCCAGCGGGGAAACCGAAGCGGGCAAACTCCTCGCGCAGGATGCGATTCATAAACGCGGGGTGGGCGATGGAATGGTCGGTAACGATTGCCATGCCCCTTCGGCGAGCTATCCGGATTGCCCCCGATTGACCGGCTCCGCTGCGCACCAGCAACACTTCGGCATTCCTGAGATATTTCCGGTTGGCCCAGGCGGTCACGCGGAATTGCATGCCGTAGGCCAGGTCGAGGGGAATCACTCGCGTGCGTTGGACTAGCTTGATCAGCGTTCCCGCGGCTTCGCCCCAAGCGACCGGGGTAACAGAAACTCCGGGAATGCGAACCTGTCGCGCAGCCATACGGCTGGCCAGGTGTTTTTCTCCCAGCAGCCTCCCCAGACGGTCGACGAGCGCCGCCTGATTCTTTTCAGGGACCCACCCCGTGAGGAAATTTACCTGGACGCCAGCGGCTGCAAGAGCCCGGGCTGTTTCGTGGAAGTGCAGCTTGCCGAAACCCGCGGCAACGATTGCTTTCAAGCTCTACCCTTCGGGATCCACGCGCGACTGGTAGTAATCGTTGTAAGCGCGGCCGTAGTACTCGGCATAATCGGAAGATTGCAGGTCGACCGCATTCAGCACCACGCCCAACAAATGGGCGCCGGAACGGAGCAGGATCTCGCTGGCGCGAGCCACCACATTCCTCGATGCCTGGCCGTAACGCAGTACCAGGACTACGCCGTCACTGATCGACACCAACACCGCCGCATCGGTTACGGTGAGCACCGGTGGAGTATCGATCAGGATGAAATCATAATTGGCGCGCAAGCCTTCGATCAGGCGCTGCATTTGCAGAGAGCCCAGTAACTCGGCGGGCATGGGGGCGATCGGCCCGGCAGGCAGGATATGCAGTGTGGGCACGGCAGGAACGGTCACAATCGCATCCTGCAGCGGTGTCTTGCCTGTCAAAACCGAAGTCAGGCCTATCTTATTGCCGATTCTGAAGCGGAGATGCACGGATGGCCGCCGCAAGTCCGAGTCGATCAACAGCACGCGGGCGCCGTTGAGCGCGAAGACGATCGATTCCAACGTGGTGACCGAAGTCTTGCCCTCCGAAGGCTTGGCGCTGCTGACCAGGATCACTTGCGGCGGCGTTCCCGCTCGGGAAAGCAGGATCGTGGTACGCAAAGATCTGTATGCCTCGGCCAATCGCGACCAGGCGCCCGGCAAAGGCGAGGTGGCATCCTGCACAAAGGTTTCCGGAGAAAGCAGTTTCGAATCCACTTGGGGAACGACACCCAGCATGGGCAGACCCAGCCGTTCCTCGATGTCGTAGATGGTCTTTATATTGCTATCCAGCGCTTCCACCATGAACGAAAGGACCAGACCGATGCCGAGCCCGCAGAGCAAACCGAGGGTCAGGTTGACCGACTTCCGCGGCTCGCTGGGGAAATCCGGTGCATCCGCGGGATCGATGCGGCGGATATTCGTGGAGTGAAGGCCCGCGATGATGCCTGCCTCCTGTAGCCGCTGCTGCAACCCGTCGTACAAGGCTCGATTGGCTTCGTACTCCCGACGGGCCAGGGAATATTCAACGGCCTTCGAATTACCCATGTAGGCGGAGCCTTTTTCCTGGTCCAATCTCCGCTGCAGCGCGTCCTGATTTTCCTTGGCCGCCCTAAGCTCTTCCCGGGCCCGGCTGACAACGACCTGCTGCTCCTGCTTCATGGCCTGGGTGACTTCGGCAATTTCCGAGCGTATTTCAAGGAGGCGGGGATTTTTAGCGCCATACTTGGCACCCAGGCTGGCATTTTCCGCTTGCAGATTGGTCAGCCGTTCCTTCAAACCCAACAACACCGAGTCGCCTGCCAGCGTGGCCAGCACGGCAGGGGGCGCGCTTTGCAGCGTAACCAGACGGGCCTGCGCGACCAGCCGTTGAGATTCAGCCTGGGTGAGATCGTGGCTGATGTCAACCAACCGGGAAAGAACGATACTTTGCGTTTGATCGATGCCTACGAGGCCGATATCCTTCTGCACCGTGAGCATGTGCTCCTGGCTGGCTTCCAGGCGTTTTTTCAGATCGCCCAGCTGCAGCGACAGCCAGTCGGAGACCTCCTGGGTGGCGGCGTAATTCTCCGTGAAATTGTGCTCCACATAGTTCGAAATCAGGGTGTTGCAAATAAGCGCGGCGAGTTCCGGGTTACGCGCCGTAAAGCTTAGATCAAGCATGTTGGTATGCCCGTAACGCTCGGCCGCCAACCCTCCTTCAAAGATTCCGACAAGCGCGTGGCGATCGCCGATCTTGGTCAAATCCCACACGTGATTGGATCCGAGCGGTAGGAAATCCTTGTTTTGCTCCAGGTGCAGCGATTGGATGGTCTTCATCGCGAGGGTGGAACTCTTTAGAATCGCGATCTCCGTGTCCAGCTTGGTGACGTCGATATACCCGTCGTAGCCACCGGTGTCCATGCGGAATTGATCCGCAGTGTCCTGGGTAATCTCGATATTCGCCGTTGAGCGATATTGCTTGGGCGTGGTTGCGTTCTGCACGAATCCAGCAGCGGTGCCTAAGATGGCGCAGACCAGCACGAGCCATATATATTTTTTGCCGATCAGCAAAAAGTGCTGCAGCGTTTGACCATCGTTCCCCAGGCTGAGAAAGGAGCGCTCGCGTTCGCCCGATTCGCCGTACTCGGGTAGTACAGCCGGCTCCGAAGGTGGGGGATAGATACTCATGCGCCTGGATGTTCACCGACCTGATAGGTTGATGTTACTTCGCGGAGGTTGTCCGTCGGCCTCAATCTCTGACAATCGGAAAGGGATGGGTTTCTCTCCGTTAAGCTCCACATTATAGAATCCCAGACAAACCTTCACCAGATTTTCTCCGCAGGTTGAACCAGCCTCACCAAATCTGCT
The DNA here is from genome assembly GCA_049800615.1 of Acidobacteriaceae bacterium. GTDB lineage: Bacteria > Acidobacteriota > Terriglobia > Terriglobales > Acidobacteriaceae > PALSA-350. The sequence goes on from JBARKD010000380.1 coordinate 9,430, forward strand.
AGCTCCGCCGCATGCGCCCCCGGATGGCGGATTCAGCCGCGCCCGGATGGGTCAAAACCCGCTGCAGACGAACCAGGTAGCCGCGCAATGTATCCAGAGCTGTCCAGCGGCGGCCGCGGGAAAGAGAAAACATGCGATCGGCATCCGCTTTCATCATTTCGCTGTGACGTTTGGATCCGGTAATCGACCTGGCATGGATACGAAAGAGCGCCAGATCCTGGTTGAGGTACTTGATCCTGGCGCCCTGCCTGACCATATCCACCACCAACTCCCCATCCCAGCAGGAGCGGTTGTTGGCGTTGAACCCACCTGCCCGCTCGAATGCCGCGCGCCGGAAAAATGTTGCCTGCTGCAACCACGTGGCGCCCCCATAAAAATACCGGTCAACCGTGAAACCCGCTGCGCGGATGTGACGGATGCGTCGGCCGTGGGCATCGACGACATAACCATTGCCCATAATGATGTCGCAATCAGGATTTTCGGCAAACGCCCGGCTGACGCTGCTCAGCGCGCCCGGCAGCAGCACATCATCGGAATTGAGGAAGCCGAAAATCTCCCCCGAGGCACGGCGAAACCCCTTGTTCAGGCCGTCGGCAGCGCCCTGGTCGGATTCAAAAACCAGGTCTGCCAAACGTTCGCGGTAGCTTTCGATGAGCTCCCGGCTGCCATCGGTAGAGCCGGGATCCACGACGATGTACTCGAGCGCGGGGTAGTCTTGCGCCAGTATGGAGGTGATAGCTTCCTCGAGGTATTCCCGCTGGTTGAACGAAATCGTCACTACGCTGATTGAATTAAGGCCATGGGCGGAGGGCATCGTGGAGATTCGTTCTAGCGAGTATAGAAATATGCCTGGGTTGCAAATCCAATAGCGGCTGTCAAAGCCGTTTTTCCTGCCGCTTTGAGTATGCTTGGCGGAATGAAGACGATATCGTCGGGCTGCATGGTGATATCCATTTGCTTGCCGCGCAATACTGAATCGAGCTTGATCGTCTGCACCACGCGGGTACCGTTCTCTGAGTTTCTGAGCAGGATCGTCTTCTGGGCATATGAGGAGGGCCTGGCGCCCTGGGCCAAAGCCATAACTTGCGAAAGAGTCGTGTGATTGGATTCACACAGGGGAAAGGCGCCGGGCCGGCCTACGTTGCCCCCCACGTAGACCACGCCGCAACGGCTGACCAGGATTGTTTCTCCTGTCTTAATCTCCAGTTCGGCATTGTCGTTTTCTCGCAGCGTCGGGTCCCAAAGCACCGTAGTCGGATTCTTCAAGGATCCCGGGGCGAAGATTTCAATGACGTGTCCGGCACTATTAGTTACGCCGCCCGCCTCGGTCAGCAGATCGATCAATCGCTTCCGCCCGGCAAGCGCATAGATTCCCGGAGTCCTCACCTCACCCATGACGGTAACGCTATAGCCAAACTGTTGCGTGGTGACAATGACACGTGGATCGCGCAGGATTTGGTTTTGCTCAAACAGCTTAGCGATCGCCTGCGCAGCCTCGATCGAAGTCATTCCCTCGATGTGAAACAGACCCGCATACGGAATCGCGATCAACCCGGCGGGCGAGACCGGCATTCTAACCGAGTACTCCGGGGCATCGAAGATCTGCACTTCGACGATGTCGCCGGGGCGAATGGGCCCGTAACCCAATCCATTCCCGGACGTCGGACCGTTGGGTGAAGCGCTCGCCGCGGCGCGGCCAGTCGGCGAGGCGCCGCCGGCCGGCGTAGTTGACTGGGGAAAAATGGGAGCGGCCGGCGTATTTCCCATGGGATTATTCGGCGCGGGCGTGATGGGCGCCGGCTCGGGAGTCTGCTGTGACAAGCCTTCGCTGTCATTTTGCCCCTGGACGCGGCACGCGGCGAAAGCGAGCGATCCGATCACAAGGGCAATGGGAAACCATCGCATCAGCTTCGACACGCCATTGCGCGGATCGGCCTCACAGGCTGGGGAAAGACGAGACGAAGCTCGGGGCGAGGCGCCAGACACCCTATCGCTGCGTGAATCCTGTACGCGGGGCGGGACATAACTCTTTTCCGCAGCCTGATCAACCTGCATCGCTAGTAGTATTCCTCGGGTCTAGTGGCGTGCGTCGGAAATGACATAAGTCATTAACGTACGGGCTAAACCCCGTACCCTTCAAAAACGGTTAAACGCCCATCTGTGTGACGCACTACACTAGTGACCACAGTAACAGGAGAAATCCGCGAATAACATTCCCCCCTGTGGGTGTGGACTTCAACTTATTACTTGGCCGGCGCAGGTTGTTCCCGTCCTACTCTCTGCTTGACCGGTCGCGCAGGCACGCCGGCGTAGACTGTCCACGGTTCCAGGTCTCGCGCGGCGACCGAACCAAGTCCGAGGACCGCCCCCTCGCCAACATTGACTCCGGGCATCAGCGATGCGCGCGCACACACCCAGCAGTAAGCGCCCAGGCTCATAGGAAACGAAATAAGGGGAAACGCCGGGTCGTTGTAGTCATGGGTAGCTCCGCAGATGTAAGCCTGTTGTGACACGATGGCGTGCGATCCCATGATCACCAGAGAAGGGTTATAAATTTCCGCCTCATCGCCCAGAGTTACGCCGTCAGCGCATAACAGATTCCACGGAGCCCAGATCCGGGCACGAGGATAGATGTGACAATTCGGCCCCAACCTGGCGCCAAAACAACGCAGGAGAAAGGCGCGCCAGGAGTGAAACGGCCGCGGTGACAGTCGAAAAAACAGCCACCAGGTGACAGACCATGCCAGCCTGAGCAAGCGGTTCGACAAAGGGAAAGAGGGCCTGAGGTACGGGTCGTCGGATTGAGCGGTTCGCCGCATCGTCACTTGGGATTATCCAGGAAACACCGATACGATCTTCAAGGAAGCAAGCTCGAACGCCGCGTGGCCGTACAGACTCGGTAAACCGCGCCCCGGGCGGGGCTTTAGATACTGCAGCCCTGTCAACATAAAGTGCCGGGTCTACGACGCCAAATTCCGCCGGGGCCTGTATTCCGCGCCCCGTGTATGCCCGTACACCAAATCTAGCATCATCTACGGGGCTTTACCTCGCTGCCCGTGAGCTCGAGCGAAGGCATGGAGTCGCAGAACCGCAAATCAGTGCAGCGTGGAAACGGGGAACGCCTGGCTTATCTCACCCGAATGAGAATGCCGACACCGACGGTATACGGGCGCAGCTTTGTGTCGACGTAAACACCGGGCTGTCCGGGAATAAATCCCGGCGGATAGTAGTGATTCCCCAAGTTCCAGAATTGGTACTGAAAGTCGACCAGACGAAAATTCAGTGTCCGATTCCTGTGGTAGTCGACACCCCCGCCGACCTCGTAAACGATGCTGTTGTCCGTTTGACCCGATCGGTAGGTAATATTTCCGGGGCCAATCATGAAGTCGCCATAGGGGCGGAAGCGCTTGTAAATGTAGTGAAGCTCGGGGCCGAACACGAACGTTCTTTGCTTGCCGAAGGTACCGGTACTCCAGGTGAATCGCGTCCCCAACGCCGGCTGGCCGAATACGAATCGGCCCAGGCGAAAATCGGCTCCGGCGGAAAACCCCTGGTTCCATCCATTGGCATCGTTGGTGTTGCTGGGCGGAGGGTTGTCGGGCGGATAGTCGAGCGTGGAGTTGAAATCTGTCTTCACCGGGACATAGAGCCCATAGACGTTAATCTGACTTCCACCACCCTTGATTGCAGGTACAACCTGGGCATCCGAAGAGTACGGCAGCATGGCTCCCGCCACCAGAACTGCCAAAGCTAGTGCTCTAGAGAGAAGTCGCATGTTAGCCGCCCGTGAAGTCAAAAGTTGATCCTTCGGTGTCTGGAGATATCGGAAAGCCAGGGCAAAAGCGGCCCATCCGCTCCCTGGTTTGGGCTTTCATCTCATCGCGCATAGTACAGACATCTTGAGAGCATGCGCCGCATCCAGTCGTTTCTACCAAGTAACCTCATTGGTTACAAATGCAACATTAGTTGCAGCGCTAGTACACACTATGATGCCCAAAAAAGGCGGCTTGCCGGGTGATTCATAAGCCGGAATCTCCGGCTCGCAACGCTGATTCACGTTGCCCACGGCGGGTATCGTGCGCAGAGCAGGTATTTCGTTTTTGACTAACGAATGCCCTGCCAGCGCACGTTCAGGGTAATCAAAACGTATCGGTATGTCTAGAAGAGAAACAGTCATGTGTCGCAATAGAACAGCGCTGACAATTAGCGCGCGAGGTACGGCAAGCCATTTGTGCCATAACAGAACGGCGATTCCTCGTGGTAGGCTCTCACACGGAAAGCGTTTGTGCAGCCGTGACAGATTCTGTTTTCCATGTGGAATAGGCCGGAACCTTTAGTGGTAATAGCAGAAGGAGCACTCAGGGGGTGCGCAGGTTTGTGCTCCTCAGGCCGACCGCTGGCGAGCGGTGCTGCTTCACTTCGGCGTGCCGTAAAGCTTCTCCCCTGTTACCGTGTTAATAACGATGCCACCCCCTGGTGGGGCTGCTCCCTGATCGTTCAGTAGTGCTTGAACCCAATACCTGGAGTGTTCATGTCTAAGACCGCCTTACTCATCGGCGCCGGCCCCGCTGGACTCACGGCCGCCCTGGAGTTCCTCCGCCGTTCGGATGTCCATCCGATTGTGCTTGAGGCGAGCCAGGAAATAGGGGGCATCTCGCGAACCGTCCGGCATAACGGCAATCGTATTGACATTGGCGGGCATCGATTTTTTTCCAAGTCGGACCGGGTCATGAACTGGTGGATGGATTTGATGCCGCCGGAGGCCACTGCGGATACCCAGCATGCGCTGCGCTACCAAAACAAGCAGCGCGACTTGGCCAGCCGCGGTTCTGCGTCGACTCCCGAGACTACTGATTTGGTGATGCTCGTCCGCCCGCGCAAGAGCCGTATCTATTTTCTTCGGCGCTTCTTCGACTACCCGATCAAGCTGACGGGGGACACACTGGGCAAACTGGGCCTGGTGCGCACCATCAAGATTGGTGTGAGCTACCTTCGGGCCAGGCTCTTCCCGCGCAAGATCGAGAAGTCGCTCGAGGATTTTCTCGTCAACCGCTTTGGCCGCCAGCTTTATCTGACATTTTTCAAGTCCTACACGGAGAAGGTTTGGGGCGTTCCTTGCGAGAGCATCAGCGCCGAATGGGGAGCCCAGCGGATCAAGGGGCTGTCGCTCACTACGGCGATTCTGCATTTCCTGAAGAAGTTTTTCGCCTCTTCGAAGGAGCAGGCTATCCAGCAGAAGGGAACGGAAACCTCGCTCATTGAAAAATTTCTCTATCCCAAATATGGTCCCGGCCAACTTTGGGAATATGTGGCCGAGCAGATTCGCGAACGAGGAGGAGAAGTCCTGCTCGGCTGGCGCGCGACACGTCTGTTTGTCGAAGGCGACGTGATCACGGCAGTGGAGGCTGTCAATGACACTGGGCAGCGCCGCCGCTTCGCGGCCGACTATGTCTTCTCGACCATGCCCGTGCGGGAACTGGTTGACGCCATGGACACCCCCATACCGGCCGAAGTGCGGGAGGTGAGCGACGGTCTGCAATATCGCGACTTTATTACCGTGGGTCTCCTGGTAAACCAACTCAGCGTGCGCGAGGCAGACGGAGGGCCGCTCAAAGACAACTGGATCTACATTCAGGAGCCCGATGTTTTGGTGGGGCGGCTGCAGATCTTCAATAATTGGAGCCCTTACATGGTCGCAGATCCCGCGAAGACGTGGATCGGCCTGGAGTACTTCTGTTATCAGACTGACACGCTTTGGAAAATGACGGATGAGGAATTAAAGAAGTTCGCCATTGCGGAAGTGGAGAAGATCGGTATTCTGCGAGCAGCGGATGTCGTGGATGGGCATGTGGTGCGTGTGCCCAAGACCTATCCGGCGTACTTTGGGACTTACGAGCGGTTTCATGTGATCCGCGAATTCCTGGATCGTTACCGGAACCTGTACCTCGTCGGCAGAAACGGGATGCACAAGTACAACAACCAGGATCATTCCATGCTCACCGCGATGACTGCCGTCGATAATATTCTTAACGGGATCTGGGACAAGGACAACGTTTGGTCCATCAATACCGAGATGGAATATCATGAAGAGGAAACCAAGGATCAAGCACGAGCTTCCGGCACTGCGGCAAAGAGCACCAATCGCGTCGGGGCTACCGTCTAGGAGGGATTTTCCCTGGTAGGGGGAATTTCGCGGGCCTTTTTTGGCGTTTTGGACGGGGAACTGCTGCGGAACGAGGCAGCTGTGGGAAACCTGCTCATTCGGCGGCATCTCGACCGCTCTTCCTTATCGATCTTGCACCATTTGAGTATGGCTTTTCCCTCAAACAGGTAGTTACATCAAAACTTAATCGATGCTGAGGCGGAGTCCGGAAAACAAGATGAGCGAGTCCATTTCAATCACAGTAGTTGGGTCAGGATACGTCGGGCTGGTGGCAGCGGCGTGCCTCGCTGAAATCGGCCACCGGGTGTTGTGCGTCGACAATGACGAAGACAAGGTCAAAAAGCTCAACCAAGGGTTAATCCCGATTCATGAGGAATTCCTTCCCGAACTCCTTGGACGGCACCGGCTCAGCGGCCAGGTGCAATTCACTACCGATCTCGGCCATGCCACTCAGGAATCGCAGGTCATTTTTATTGCCGTGGGCACGCCGCAAAGCGAGACGGGAAATGCAGATCTGTCTTATGTCGATGCAGTAGCCAGCGAAATCGCCCGCTCGATTCACTCCTACAAGGTGATCGTGGAGAAGAGCACGGTGCCGGTTTACACCAACGACTGGATTCGCCGCACGATCGAACGAAATGGAGTTTCCCGTGCGCTCTTCGACGTTACCTCGAATCCTGAATTTTTGCGCGAAGGGACGGCGGTCAAGGACTTCCTTCATCCCGACAGGATTGTGCTGGGCGCAGATAGCGAGCCCGCAGCCAAATTGCTGGCCGCTATCTATGAGCCGCTGACTTCCGGCAGCTACTACGAGCGCTCGGACGCCGTTCCCGGCTCTCGTTCGGCCACTGATTTGCCTCCGATTTTGCAAACCTCGACCAAGGCGGCGGAGATCATCAAGCATGCCTCCAATGCCTTCCTGGCCATGAAAATTTCCTTTATCAATGTGGTTGCCAACCTGTGCGAGGCGGTGGATGCCGACGTGGAAGACGTAGCTCAGGGAATGGGCATGGATAAGAGGATAGGCAAACGATTCCTGAATGCTGGAATCGGTTATGGAGGGTCCTGCTTCCCCAAGGATGTCGCTGCTTTCCGTTACGTGGCGCAACAACTCGGCCTGGACTTCAATCTGCTCCAGGAAGTGGAGAAGATCAACGAATTACAGAAGGAGCGCTTCTTTCAAAAGATCCGCTCTGCGTTGTGGACCCTTCGCAAAAAGCGTTTGGGCGTCCTCGGACTCGCTTTCAAGGGCGGCACGGACGATATTCGTGAATCTCCGGCACTGGAGATCATCCGCATGTTGCTTGACGCCGGCGCCACCATTTGCGCCCACGATCCGGCTGCGAACGAGCGGGCTAAGGTGGAGCTGCCTCCCCATGCCGACCTGCAATACACGGATGATCCCTATGCGGCGGCGGATAATGCCGATGCCTTATTGATCCTTACCGATTGGGCCGAATTCAGCCGCCTCGATCTTAAGCGTCTGCGCTACACCCTTCGCTACCCCATCATCATCGATGGGCGCAACATGTTCGACCCTTGGATGATGCAGGATCTTGGATTCAACTATCTGAGTGTGGGCCGGCCCTCGCTGCATACATCGGTGGAGTCTGCGTCGACCAAACGCTGGCTCTGAATACCTGGGAAGCAGCGCTAGACTCGGAATGTGGCGGCAGCGCGGTAGGAGCGAGAGAACCGTGACACAACCAGGTACCCAGTCACCCCGTCCGGTTGAATTGGCTCGCCCAACTCCTGGTTGCACTGCTATAGGATCAAACTAGAGGGGGAAACCGCATTTTGACCACCCATCGTGTCCTGGTGACCGGCGCCGCTGGCTTTCTTGGCTCACATCTCTGCGATGCTCTTCTCGCCCAGGGCCACCAAGTCGTGGGAGTCGACAACTTCTCCACCGGACGTCGGGTCAACGTGGCCCATCTCGGCAATGAGTCCCGCTTCTCCCTGGTCGAGCGGGATATCTGCAGTCCGTTCGATGTCGGGCCGGTCGATTACATCTTCAATTTCGCCTCCCCTGCCAGTCCCGCGGATTACGCGCGGCTTGGTCCGGAAACGCTGAATGTCGGTTCCGTGGGAACCAGGAATAGTCTCGACCTGGCTCGTAAATACAAGGCCGGCTTTCTCCATGCCTCTACTTCTGAATGCTATGGAGACCCCGACGTTCATCCCCAAACCGAGAGCTACTGGGGCCGTGTCAACCCCATCGGCCCGCGCTCGGTCTACGATGAGGCCAAACGCTTTTCCGAGGCCCTCATCATGGCCTACCATCGCTACTACGCTGTGGATACTCACATGGTGCGCATCTTCAACACCTACGGCCCGCGCCTGCAGCCCACGGATGGCCGTGTGATCTCCAACCTGATGACCCAGGCGCTGCTCGATGAAGATCTGACGATCTATGGCGACGGGATGCAAACCAGAAGTTTTTGCTACGTGTCCGATCTGATCGCAGGAATTCTGCTACTCTCCCGCTCCAAGGAACATCTGCCGGTCAACATCGGAAACCCGGTGGAGTGGACGATTAAGGATTGCGCGCAGGAGATTTTGGCGGTGACGGGCTCGCGAAGCAAGATTCGGCACGAGCCGCTGCCGATTGACGATCCCACGCAGCGCCGCCCTGATATCACCAAGGCCAAAACACTTCTCGGCTGGGAACCAACCATCAGTCTGCGCCAGGGGCTGGAGCTGTCCCTCGATTATTTCCGGGCCAGCCTTCCCACGCGCACTTAACCTAAGGGAACGATGCTTAACGACTTGTCACCGATTGTCGTCACAGGCGGAGCGGGGTTTATCGGATCGAATTTTGTGCTCGACTGGCTCGCCCTGGCAGGCACTCCGGTAGTAAACCTGGACAAGCTCACGTACGCCGGGAATCTGCAGAATCTGACTTCTGCAGAACAACATCCCGGTTACCATTTCGAGCAGGGCGATATCTGCGATCCACTGTGTCTCGCAGGTCTACTCGATCGCTACCAACCGCGCGCGATCCTGCATTTTGCCGCCGAGAGCCATGTCGACCGCTCCTTAACCGGGCCCGAAGCGTTCGTTCGCACCAACATCGAAGGCACATTCCGGCTGTTGGAAGCCGCCCGTGCGTACCTGGGAAAGTGTTCGCCCGAGGATCGTAAGCGTTTTCGCTTTCTGCACGTTTCGACCGATGAGGTTTACGGTAGCCTTCGCGCGGAGGATGCGGCTTTCGAAGAAACAACCGCGTACGCTCCCAACAGTCCGTATGCTGCCTCCAAAGCGGCCTCCGATCACTTAGTGCGTGCCTATGTGCATAGCTACGGTTTTCCCGCCGTCACTACCAATTGTTCCAACAATTACGGTCCTTACCAGTTTCCGGAAAAGCTTCTGCCGCTGATGATTACCAATGCGCTCGCCGGCAAGCCGTTACCGGTATACGGGGATGGCCGGCAGGTGCGTGACTGGCTCTACGTTGGCGATCATTGCTCCGCCTTACGGACGGTGCTGGATCGTGGAGAAATCGGCGAAACGTACAATATCGGCGGCCGCAACGAGCAAGCCAACCTGGATACGGTCGAATTGCTGTGTAGCCTGCTCGACGAGATGCAGCCCAATTCTCCGCACGTGCCCCACCGGAATTTGGTCACCTTTGTGACCGATCGTCCCGGTCATGACCGGCGCTATGCCATCAACGCCACCAAGATCGAGCAGAAACTCGGCTGGCGTCCCGCGGAGACTTTCGCCACTGGCTTGCGGCGCACGGTGGAATGGTACCTCGCGCACCAGGATTGGGTGCGGCAAGTGACAAGCGGCGCTTACCGGCAGTGGATCGACCTGAATTATGCTCAGCGCGGGAGCACTTCGCGATGAAGGGCATCATCCTCGCCGGTGGTTCCGGAACCCGCCTCTATCCTGTCACTCACGTCGTCTCCAAGCAATTGCTTCCGGTTTACGACAAACCGATGATTTACTATCCGCTGTCCGCGCTCATGCTGGCCGGCATCCGCGATGTTTTGATCATCTCGACTCCTGCGGATACGGCGCTGTTCGAGCGGCTTCTCGGCTCCGGTGAGCAATGGGGCATGGGTTTTCAATATGCGGTGCAGCCTTCGCCCGACGGCTTGGCGCAGGCACTGATCATCGGCGAGCAGTTCATCGGCGGCGCACCGTCCGCTCTCATTCTTGGGGACAATATTTTCTATGGCCACGACTTCGCCCATAGTTTGCAGGCCGCGGCGCAGATTCAGGATGGCGCGCTGGTCTTCGCATATCCGGTTTCCGATCCCGAGCGTTATGGCGTGGTAGAGTTCGACTCGTCGGGCCGCGCTTTGTCGATTGAAGAGAAACCGGAAAAGCCCAAATCGCGATATGCGGTCACGGGGCTTTATTTTTTTGACGGCGAAGCCTCGCGCGTTGCCAGGCAGATCTCTCCCTCGCCACGTGGCGAGCTGGAAATTACCGACGTCAATCGCTGGTATCTGGAAAAGGGCAAGCTACGCACCCAGGTTCTCGGGCGAGGCTTCGCCTGGCTGGATACCGGGACGCATGACTCTCTCATCGAGGCGGCGATCTTCATCGAGACGATCGAAAAACGCCAGGGGCTCAAGGTCGCCTGCCCGGAAGAGATCGCCTATCGCCTGGGTTGGATCGATGCCGCAGGTCTTGAGAAGCTGATTGCTAAAGTCGCTAAAAGCGGCTACGGCAAGTATCTTCGCTCTGTCCTCGACGAACGCGTTTTTTAAACTTACGCAATCAACGCGAACACTCGCGTCATTTCTCGCGACATCCGAGGTGCGTCGCAGCCACGCGCTAGTGTAGTGCGTCGGAGAAAGCATTACCGATTGGGAGGATCGGAGTTGGGGAAGGAAACAGCAGATCCCTCCACTACGCTACGCTCCGGTCGGGACGACAATTCATTTGCTTTACTAACGTCTTCTCTGCGACAGGCCGCTAGTCGGGGCGGGGGCGTAGTGCGGCCAGGAACGCTTCGACCGGCCTTGTATTCAAAACGTCATCTTTAGTCAGCCAGGCGCGGCGCAGTTGCCGGATTCCGTATTGCATCGCGTCCAGATGGCTGGTGTGATGCGAATCCGTGTTGATTACGATTTTGCAACCTAGCTCCCTGGCCCGGCGCAAATCCAGGTCGCATAAGTCGAGCCGGTCGGGATAGGCATTGTGCTCGACCGCGACACCCACCTCCGCTGCCTGCTTTAATACCGCAGTCAGATCCATCTCGTAGCTGTCTCTGCGCAGCAGCAGACGGCCCGTCAGGTGCCCCAGAATCCTGAGGTAAGGATTCTCCAATGCCTTGAGCAGACGCTCCGTCATCTGCTCTTTGGATTGCTGGAAAAGAGAGTGGACGCTGGCGATCACCACGTCCATCCGGGCCAGAACTTCACCTGAGAGGTCAATTTCTCCATCGCCCAGGATGTCGACTTCGATGCCGGTCAGCACCCGGATTCGCCCTTCCATACGCGCGTTGGCTTCCTGGATGCGTTGAATGTGTTCGAGCGCGCGCTGATCGTCGAGCCCGTTGACCATGGCCAGATTTTTGGAATGGTCGGTGATGGCAATGTATTCGTAACCGCGTGCGATCGCGGCTTCGGCCATTTCCTCGATGCTGTTGCGCCCGTCCGTGGCATGGGTGTGCATGTGCACATCACCGCGCACATCCGTTGTGGCAATCAATGGCGGCAGCCGGTGTTCGGCGGCAGCTTCCAGTTCGCCCTGGTTCTCGCGCAGCTCGGCGGGAATCCAATCCAGATCCAGAGCCTGGTAGATTTCCTCCTCTGTGGCCGCGGCAACCACGGCGCCGTTGTCGAGTCGCGCCAGGGCATATTCGCTCAAGGTGTAGCCACGCTTGAGAGCGCGCTGGCGGAGCGAGACATTGTGCATTTTGGAGCCGGTGAAATATTGCAGGGCAGCGCCATAGGACGCCTTCGGCAATAAGCGCACGTCCACCTGCAGACCACTCCGCAAACGAAAGCTCACCTTGTTCTGTCCCTTGGCCAGCAGGTCAACAATTGGCGGGTATGCAGCGGCGTAATCCACCGCTGCCGCTACCGATTCCTCGTCGCATGCCGGGCCTGTCACCAGCAGGTCCAGATCGCCGACGGTCTCCCGGCCGCGGCGCAGCGAACCCGCGGGCATAACCTCGGTGACCCCGGGGAACTGTTGCAGGTAGAGAGTGATCCGTTCTGCTGTGGCTTGCGCATCGTCGAGCAGAAAGCGGCCGCTGTTCTTGCGGTATTCCGCAATTCCCCGCGACAATTTTTCAACCAGTTTTTGTCCAAAGCGGGGTAGAGATGTGAGCTTTCCGCTGTCGATTGCCGCCTGCAGCTGATCTACGTCGCCGACTTGCAATGACTCCCAAAGCAGGGCCACCGTTTTCGGACCCATGCCTGGCAGCTTGAGCAGCTCCAGCATGGAAGGCCGGTACCGGGTGAGCAGCTCATCGCGCAACTTGAGACTGCCACGAGTCTCAATTTCCTGGATGTTCGCCGCCATTCCCTTGCCGATACCCTGGATGGCGAGCAATCGGGCAGGCTCATTCACAAAGGAACTAAGTTGTTCCGTGCAATTTTCGACTGCTTCGGCAGCGCGCCGATAAGAGCGGATACGAAAAGGATCTCCCGCTGCAATCTCCAGCAGGTCGGCCGTTTCCCCCAAAAGTTGCGCAATGGATTTGTTATCCATCCAAGGCACATTAAATCATTTCGCGATTTTCGCGCAGAAAGATGCGTGAGGGTTCAATGAACAGCAACCCTGGAAACGGCTCGGCCTATGCCCAGCGCCGCTCTATTGTCGCTTTTGGACTAAGCGACTTCGCGGACGCGAGAGACCGAATCTGCTTGCGGTCCCTTTTGCCCCTGAACGATGTCGAATTCTACGTCGTCGCCTTCTTTGAGACTTTTGTATCCATCGAGTTGAATCGCGCTGTAGTGAACAAACACGTCAGGGCCGTCATCCCGTCCTATAAAGCCGTAACCCTTTGCGTTATTGAACCACTTCACTTTTCCTCTGTATGTAGACACTAGCCGTCGACCTTCTTTCATCTGGATGGGGCGTGAGGGAGAAGTTTCCTCTCCTAAACAGACGCAATAGGGTGACGTTTGGTTTTCCTCAAAAGTCGCGTGAAAAATTTGTTCAGCTGCCAGAAAAGTGAACAGAAGCAGCGATTTATTTTTCGCCCGTTCTTCCCTTCGTGCTCTTCTCGGCCCGCCGCAGGCGGTCGAAAAGCATGACTGAAATCAATGTTTTACCATCGTGGATCTTGCCGGCGTCGATCATGCCCAGCAATTTCGAGAGAGGAATCATGGAGATTTCCAATTGCTCGTCGTACTCGGGTTGCGCCGTACCCGAGGTCAGTCCCTCGGCGAGAAACAGCTGCAGCGACTCGCCGACAAAGCCAGGGCTGGCAAAATAACGCGCCATTTTCCGCCAGCGCTTAGCCTTGAAGCCAGTTTCCTCCAATAGCTCGCGCTTGGCGCCAGCCAACGCCTTCTCTCCGGGCTCCAGTTTCCCCGCGGGAACCTCCAGCAGAAATTCCCTCGCGGCGTGGCGGTACTGACGTTCTATTACGATGAGCGGATCCCGCGTGCTCTTCGTGTCGTCGATGGCCAGAATCACAACCGATCCGTTATGCCGAACGACATCGCGGGTTATCTTTCGGCCATTTTCCAGGATCGTGTCGGTGTAGACGCTAAAAAGGTCACCTTCATAGCTCTTCGTCGAGGAGAGGACTTTCACTTTATCTTTGCCGGACGCACTCTTGACCATGCAGCTCCTTCACGTCGCGAGACAGTTTTAAAGTACCATCCGGTATGCAACCGCAGGTTTGTATCGTCGGATTGGGAAATTGGGGCTGCTCACTGGCCCACGCAATGAAGAGCGGTGGGGTCGAGCTGCGCGAAGTCGTCGTCCGCAAGCGTCCTCATGGTCACCGTGCCGGTTGCGATCTGCCGCTGACCACATTTGATCGCGCGCAACTAAACGCGGATGTCCTCTGGCTGTGCGTGCCCGACTCCGCCATCGCGCGCGTAGCGTCGCGCATCGTGAAACATCGTGGGCCGCGCGGGCTCAAAGGGCAAATCGTTGTTCATTCGAGCGGCGCGCTGAACAAGCAGGTGCTGGAGGTGGCTGCTCACGCGGGCGCCAGCGTGGCCGCGGTCCATCCCATGATGACCTTTCCTACGCGCATGCCGGTTCCATTGCAATCAGTTCCGTTTGCCATTGAATCGGATGCCGGGGCCCGTCGTTTGCTGGGCGCGCTGGTACGCCGTCTTGGAGGGCGGCCCCTGGCTATTCCTTCCGCCCACAAAACGCTCTATCATCTCGCCGGGATGTTCTCGTCTCCGTTACTGGTGAGTCACCTGGCGGCGGCCCAGGAACTGGCGGAGGAAGCCGGCCTCAAACCCGCCCAGGCACGGCAAGTGATTGAACCCATTATCCGCGTCACTATCGACAATTTCTTCCGCGAGGGGGGAGGGAAGAGTTTTAGCGGCCCGCTCGCCAGGGGAGACGCCGAGACAATTCGTCTGCATCTTCAGGCCCTTCAGCCCCATCCTATGTTGGCGGGGGTGTACCGCTCGTTGGCGTTGTACGCCATCGAGGCGCTACCCGCTTCCGGCAGGAAAAAGCTCCGCGGGGCGCTTATGCGGGAATGGTGAGACACTACAGCAGGTGAGGGCGGTTGCATGGGGGAAGAGGAAGTGAAGAGCGACTGTTATCCCATCGCGATTCTTCCAGGTCTTAGCCCGCTGTTTCTGGCCTTTGTAGAGCGGCGTGAGCCGCTCGCGCCATTTTTTCCGGCTAGTGCCTATTCCACAGATTGGATGGCCAAGTCTCCTGTTCTTCCTCCTGCGCAGCGCGAGGCTGTGTGCAATCTGCTGGAGCAACAGAACCGGGACTTTGGCGCCGCACATCCTGCTTTCGAGAACATTACCCGCCTGCGCAATGGCGCGGGAGCCGTGGTCACGGGTCAGCAGGTAACACTTTTTGGCGGCCCGCTCCTCACGATTCTCAAAGCGGCCACTGCGATTCGTAAGGCCAGGGATGCCTCGATCGCCGGAACGCCGCACGTGCCGATTTTCTGGCTGGCGAGCGAAGACCACGACCTGGCGGAAGCCGACCATGTCACTCTCCCAGCCCGCCATCAATTGGCGACGCTACGCCTTACTAACGATGGGCGAAGCGGAGCCGCTGTAGGGACGCTGGCCCTGGACACGACGATCGACGAGCTGGTGGCCCAGGTAGAAGAGATCGTCGGTCCCGGTCCGTTTCTTGATCGGCTTGCGGAGTGCTATCGGCCCGGCCAAACCATGGGTCGCGCGTTCGGGCAATTGATTGCGAAAATATTCGCTGCCGAGGGGTTGGTGGTTATCGACGCGGGATCGCGCGCATTCCACGCGATGGGCATCGATGTTTTGCGCCAGGCGATCGTGCGCGCGGACGAACTGCGGGTGGCGCTTAACGATCGGGACCAGCAGCTTGTTGCCGCGGGTTTTCATTCCCAGGTATTGGTTGGGCCGTCTTCGAGCCTGCTCTTTCTTTTCGACCGTGAGACCGGAGCGAGGCTTCCTCTGCGCCGGACCAGCGAGGGCGGATGGCAGGCGGCGCGACAGCCTTACTCCACGCAAGACTTGCTGGCGATTCTGGAGGAGACGCCGGAGCGGCTGAGCCCCAATGTCCTCCTTCGGCCCCTCTTCCAGGATGCCATCCTTCCCACCTCCGCTTACATTGGCGGTCCCGCGGAGATCGCCTATTTTGCTCAGTCACAGATACTTTATGAGCGGATCCTGGGACGCACCACGCCCGTGCTCCCCCGGCTTTCGGCTACGCTCATCGAGCCCGCGATCGGCGGGCTGCTGACCCGGCACGAAGTTTCCCTGCCCGACGTGATACAGAGCAGTCTCAAGGATCCGCTGGAGTTGGCGCAGCGATTGGGCGCCCGGGCCGTCCCCGTAGCGGGCAAACGCCAGCTTGCCGCTGCCGGGAATGCTCTCGATGCCGAGCTCTCCGCATTGACCACTTACTTGCACTCGCTCGATCCTGGCCTGGGGCGGGCGGCTGATGTCAGCAGCTCAAAAATGCGCTATCAGATGAACCGCATGCGCCGGCTGGCGGCAAATTACGAGCTTCGCCGCAATCAGTCCCTCAGCCGCGATGCCGGTCTGATCGCGCTCAATCTATTTCCTGATCGTCATCCCCAGGAGCGGGTACTGGGCGCTGCCTGGTTCCTCGCTCGCCACGACGATCTTCCTCGTTGGCTGGTCGAGCAAGCCGGCCAGCAATGTCCTGGGCACAAGTCTCTCTGGCTGTAAACCAAAGTTCTCTTCACCACCCGCCCTTTTGGGGGGTGTTAAATGACGCACCCGTCATCCTCAGAGCGAAATGTTCTAGAATGTTTGCTGTTATGAAGGCTAAGCCGTTGCAGCCGTTCGACGTGACCTGTCCCGATTGTGGCGCCATCCTCAAGGTAGACCCGGAGACGAAGTCGCTGATCTCTCACACATCCGCACCCCGCAAACGCACCTTCGATGATTTTGAAGCGGCTGCCAAGGCCATGCGCGAGCAGGAGGTACGCAAAGAGGATATCTTTCGCCAATCGGTGGAAGCGGAGAAGAACAAACAACAACTGTTCGATAAGCGATTCGAAGAAGCGGTGCGCAAGGCGAAGGAGACACCCACTGAGGGACGCCCTCTGCGGGAGTTTGACCTCGATTAAGTCACAGGCGTGTATCGACACAGTACATTGCAAGGGAAAGAGAGATATTGATGGGGATAACACACATTCCGCAGCAAGTCGCATCCACAGTGGAAGATGCAGCCGCCCAACTCAAAACCCAGGGAAGCCGGCTGGTTGACCAGGGTCGGGACGTGAACTGGGTGCGCACGGTCGCCGCGGGCTCACTGGTGACGGGAGCTGTTTTGCTGGCTTCAGGCCGGCGAAAGACTGGATTGGCCGTGGCCGCGGCGGGTACCATTTTCGCGCTCGTGGAAGATCCCGAGGGTGTCAAGAAAGTCTGGAACAACATCCCAAATTACATGGATAGCGGACACGATCTTCTGTCCCGTTTCGAAAAGTTCGTCGGTGAACTGACCGCCCAGGGCGACAAGTTTCGCACGGTCGTGGAAAAAGTCGTGCGCTCATAGACCCTAGAAGCTCAGGAGCCTCAGCCGATACCGAGCTTTTCGCGCGCCTGAAGGCTGATGCGTTCCGGGGTCCAGGCCGGCTCCCAAACGAGGTTGACGTTCGTCTGGCTGATCTCGGGAATGCCTGCCAGCCGATTACGTACCTGTTCGATGATTTGCACGTGAGATGGGCAACCGGGGGACGTCATTGTCATGTCCACTTCGACGCGGTGCCTGGGAAAAGCTCGTTTGGAGTTTGCGTCCGGGGTCACGGTTACGCGGTAAATCAGGCCCAGATCGACGATGTTCACCGGGACCTCAGGATCGTAGCAGTCCCTGAGAGCATTTATCACGTCATCTTCGGTAAACGGCATCCTAGTTTTGCCGCTCCACGAGATAACGCGCGACTGCCTTCAATCGGTCGGCGTTTTCACCATATTGGTCCAATTGTTGGAACGCATCATCGATCAGTCTTTTCGCGTCCTGGACGCTCTGACTGACGCCGTATACGGCGGGCCAGGTTGCTTTTTCACTGGCTATGTCCTTGCCGGCGGTCTTGCCCAACTGCGATGAATCCTGCGTCACATCCAGGACGTCGTCCATGATCTGGAACGCCAATCCTGCCTTGCGTCCAAAGGTCTGCAGCCGTTCGATTGCCTGCGTGGCGCCGCCGGCGTAAATCCCTCCCGTCACCAGGCTGATGCGAATCAGTGCTCCCGTCTTTGCGCGATGGATTGCCTCCACCAACTCCGGGGTTGGTTTGTGCTCCTCAGCTTCCAGATCCATGACCTGGCCTCCGATCATGCCATCAACCGTCCCGGTAGCCTGGGCAATGGAGCGCACAATGTCTACGATTTGCTGCGCCGGGCAGCCCAGGCCCGAGAGCACTTCATAGGCCTGGGTCTGCAGCGCATCGCCCGCCAGGATAGCAATTGCCTCGCCGAAGACGACGTGGCAGGTCGGCTTGCCGCGGCGTAAATCGTCGTTATCCAGCGCCGGCAAATCGTCATGAATCAGCGAATAGGTATGCAGCATCTCGATCGCTGCGCCCAGGTCCTCCACTCCGGGCGGAGGCGACCCGGCAATCATTCTTGCCGCTTCCATGCACAAGATCGGGCGAAGCCTTTTTCCCCCGGCAAATACGCTGTGACGCATGGCGCGGTGAATGGATACAGGAAGCTGATCCGCACCTGGGAGCAGACGATCCAGAGCGCGGTCGATCAGCTCCGCGCCTTTGCTTAGAATTTCGCGAACCTCTTCCTGCATTTTGGTAATCATACTTGACGCTCACGGCGCTCTTTTATGGCGACCCCGGCCACCGCCAATAGGGCGATGACCGAGATCGCGGTCCCAGCGATAACGTCCCAGGTCGCGATCCATTCGACCCGGATGTCATGACTGCCGGCCCCGATTGGCACAGCCAGGAGGCCATCCTTGCGCATCGGGCGCACGGGCGACGGCTTCCCGTCAACCGTTACGCGCCACGAAGGAAAGTCCATTAAACGAAAGACGGCATAACCACCTTCCGGGGTTGACACGCTCACTCTCCAATGCTCGACATTCTGACGTTTTGCCTCCACTTTGGCCTGGAGGCTGCCTGGGCCTCCGGCTTGCCACTCCGGGTTGGCCCCCTCGGCTTCACTGGCCTCGTCATCCTGTGCTCCACGCACTATCCGCACCAGGGGCAGATGCTGTTGCACCAGAGCGTTGTCAGCTCGCCTGGGGGTGTACTCGTCCGTGCCCCCGGTGCCCGTACCCAGGCGAAAACCGGCGATCTGCGCCACAACGGCGTCCTCGTCATCGCAGGGCTGGAAGAACAGTAGACCGCCGCCGATGGCAAGCGCGGCAATCAGTGCCGCAGCGGTCATAGTGAACCCCGGAGTGACACCTGGCGCCGATCCACCCGACAAATTGAGCGGCGGATGCGCCGACCCCCGCGTACTTCGCCAAGGGCCGGATATCGCTGCGCTCGATGTGTCTCCCGGCCGTTCGACAGCCATGGCGGCAAGCACGCACATGGCCACGTTCAGGGCCAGAAGCCAACGCCAGGGGAACTGCAGAAACTTCATGTGCGGCGTGTATTTCCAGATCGCCTCGCTGAGCGGTAATTGCAGCAGAAGAATAACGGGGAGACAAACGGAAAGGGAAACCCTGGCTGCGCCGTCAGCTCGTTTTCTCCATGCCAGGTAGGCGGCAATCGTGGCGAACGCCATTTCAGCTACAAAAATCCAGGACGCCTTGTGCAGGACCTGGTCATGAAACGCGTCCGCGGTGTGGCCAAAGAGGAAGCTGTCCTCCACCCTCATTCCGGGATTGATGGCGCGTTCTATTTGTACCCACCGTTGTTGCACTATAGCGGGCACGATATAGAATGCCGCCAGTCCGAGCCCGAGAATCATACCGCCCGCCGCGCGCAAGGCCGTCCGGGGCCTGCCTTCCGCGACCCACATCGCCACGGCCAAAAGGGCCAACAGGTAGCTGCCCACCACCGCGGCCGGCGCATTGGTGAGCCAGAGTGCCCCTACCGACAAGCCCAGGGCCGCCATGGAGGAACGGGTGCGCAGCGCGAACAGCACCATCCATGGAAACCACGCCGCAGCCAATACCTCGCCCAGGGCTGAGCGCTCGTAGGCGGCAAACATGACATAGGGATTGGCGATGTAGAGGCAGGCGGCAAACGTTGCGGCTTCAGGACCTGCCCACTCCCGGGCCAGCCGATACATGGCGGCGCCCGCCGCCGCCAAGGCAAGCAGGACAAAAAGCACCGGCGCGGCATACCAACCGCAAATGATTCCCAAAAGGCCGCCCAAGGCCCAGGAAGCCGGTGGATAGAAAATGAGACGCGGCTCCCCGGCGCCATAGTTCGCATCCTGCACCCAATGCGGATACAGGAGACCGGTGTGCCATGCCCGCGCCACTTCCATCCACGAAAGCAGGTGGAAATCGAAGTCGTGGCCGCACGAGTTGCCGCGCACGATCAGTGTGCCAGTGGCGAGCAAGGCGGTACAGGCAATCAGGAGGTAGCGAAACGGAGGAAACTTCAACGTATGTTCCCAACAACAAGGTCGTCACCCCGGCCGCAGCGATGCGAAGCCGAGGATTCCGCGGTTCGCCACAGCATCACGGCGTCAGACGCAGAGTGTGTTGGGTTGATCCGTCGACTGCGCCTTCCGTGAAAGGCATAGCGAAAGTCTTCCCGGCATACCAGTAGGGCCACTGATCCAGATAATTGGGGCTCAGCGGATCTCCCGACTCGCCCATCACGATGTTTTCCGTGGATCCATCGATGTTGCTCCAGTCCACGGTCAGTCGCTGGCTTGCGCCCAGCAGCCCGCGGACATGGTTCAGCGTTGTCTCATCGCCCGCGAGTTGGTAAGGCCCGGTGCTGGTCCATTTGAAAAATGGCAGCAGGCCATATAAGGGGTGTTTCACGTCGATGACGTGGCGGCTGCCGAATGTCCAGTTGCGCAGCGACACTGGGGCATGGTCGTCCACCATTCCCTTGCGCACCGCCGCCGCGATCAGGTCATCCCAGCTCTTGTAGTTTGCCGGCAGCCATTCCGGTGCGGCCTTCTCCACCATTTCTTCCTGCACGAAGTTCTTGCTTTGCCAACTGTAGAGCTGCCAGTCGGCTCCCAATTTCGGCTCCAGGACCAGCGGCCACAGCGCCTGGCGAGTGGCATCCACGATCTCCGCCGCGACCGAATCCCTGGTGATCACACCATCCCAGGAGCGCAAAAGGTCCGCCGCCTGGCGAAGCTTTGCGTCTGTATTCGCCGAGCGATCGAGGGCATAGGCAAAACGTTGTGCCAGTTCGCGGTCCACTTCGGAATAGGTGTCTGTCTGCAGTTTGAGCATATCCGCAGGGGTGAGCTTGCTGTGCGAAGAGAGCCACTTCCAGATTCGCTCGTTGCGATAGGGCTGGTCCCAGTTCAGTGCGAGGGGATACGGATAGCCGTCGGGGGTAATGCGCGTATTGGCGGTGGCGACAATTCCGCTGTCGGGATCAAGCACCGTAGGCAACTGCTCGAATGGAACAAAGCCCTGCCACTCGTGCTCGTCGTCTGCCGTGGTTCCCGTCTCAACCACGGGGACGCCGCTCAAGCCGGCTGGGCGAATAGGAAACAATCCCACAGCCTGGTAGGCGATATGCCCCTGGTCGTCGGCATAGGCCACATTCTGCGTCGGGCCCCACCATTGGCTTGCCGCCTGGCGGAATTCTGTCCAGTTGCCGGCCGAGTCCATTCCCAAAAGCGGCAGACCGTGCAGCCCGCTTGCATACAGCGTCCACTTCAGCGAAAGCATGCGCGTCTCGTGCGGGAACAACGATGTGATCACCGGACCGTGGTCGGTGGTTTCAACATCCAGCAAAACATCCTCGCCAAAGCGAACGTGGATGTGTTCCACGTCACGTTCGGGCTGCCGCCATCCTTTGGCGGTCCAATATTCGCCCTCAGCATTGGTCTTTTCCACGTACACGTCCTGGACATCGCCATTCAGCGTGGTGAAGCCCCAGGCAATGTGTTCGTTGTGGCCCTCGACAATCAACGGGATTCCGGGGGTCGTCACCCCCGCTACATGGAAGCTTCCCGCCTGGAGATCTTCTTCATGCCAGATGTCAGGGATGGAATGCTCAAGGTGCATGTCGTTGGAGAGCATGGGTTTTCCACTAGCGGTTTTTGCGCCGCTGACCGCCCATTCATTGGAGCCGGGCTTGCAGGTATCGCATTCGCCGGAGCCCAGGCGGAGGATGCCGCGCAAACGCAGCAAGTCCTCCAGGCTCGACTGGGATTCGTCGAGAGGAACGTTGGGAATGTTCTCCTGCGGCGCCGTCAGGTCAGGCGTCGATTGGAGCGGCGGATGATCGCGGAACGTAGTAGTCGGGTACAGTTCGGCAACGAGGTTCGCGGGCAGCTTGGCCTGTACCTTCTCCCGCTCCAGTTTCCATGGATAAAGCGTGTCCAGCCGACCCACCATGTTCAGCGCCACCAGCCAACAATCGACGGGCTGCCACGGCCGCGGCTTGTATCCAAGCAGTTGGAACTCGGCCGGAAGGCGGTCCTGGTGGCTATTGATAAAGGCGTTCACGCCCCGGGAATAGGCTTCGAACAGTCGCTTCTGATCTTCCGGCATGCCCGCCGTGAGACGCTCGGCAGAGGGGCGGATCTCGAGTACGCGTTGCAACTTATCGTGTTCCACTACTCCCGGGCCCAGCAATTCGGCCAATTCGCCCGCGGCAAAACGCCGCGCCATGTCCATCTGCCATAGGCGATCCTGGGCAATGACGTAACCCTGTGCTTCGAGCAGATCCTGCATGTTGGCCGCCCGGATGTGCGGAACTCCGTGGCTGTCCCGCAGGACCATTACAGGCGCCGACAACCCAGGTACGTTCAGCTGCCCGTCGAGCACCGGCGTCTGCTTGCGCATCGCGCCCTTCAGCCATAGCACGCTGCTCACGGCGGCTACTAACGCCGCAATTAACAGGCCGATTACTATGCCCCCGCCGATCCGCACTAACCAGGGCAGTCCTCGCCTCGATGCAGCTCCTAATTCGGTCCTTGCCATCGCTTCTTCTCGTCTTCCAGCGCTCATTGTCTCATCGCACGCGCTTTTCCCGGCAGGACAGCTTGACACTGGAGCGGGTCCCGGCAATCCTAGTCATTCGTCCACGGAGAGGAATACAAGGGTTTGAAGGTCCGCGTTTTTTATCACGACCGGTGCTTTGATGGAGCCTGCTCTGCTTCGCTCTTCATGCGCTTTCACCATCAATGCATCCATCCGGATGCGCAGTACAGCTTTCACGGGCTCGTGCACCGCGCGGGAGCGCTGTTTGAGGAATCTGAGTTTATCGGCGACGAGAATGCGATTGTCGATTTCAAGTACAGCGCATCCCCGCGCATCACCTGGTGGTTCGATCATCATCTGAGCGCTTTTCTTACCCCAGCTGACCAGGAGCATTTCCTGGCGTCGCAGCGAGACGGGAGCGCACGCAACCGCCACTTCTACGATCCAAATTACACCTCCTGCACCAGCTTCATCGCTCACATCGCGCAAACGCACTTTGGCTTCGATCCGGCGCCTGTCGCCGACCTCATTCACTGGGCAGACATCGTCGACGGCGCTCTTTACGAAAGCCCGAAGGCCGCGGTGGAAATGGCGGAGCCCGCCATGAAGCTGACGCTGGTCATCGAGTCCAGCCAGGATCCGGAGTTCATTCCGAAACTCATTCCCCTGCTTACCCAAATGAGCCTGAGTGAAGTGCTGGAGCAGCCTTTTGTGGCCACGCTGCTGCCGCCGTTGCTCGAGCGGCACCACAAGTCCCTGGCGATCATTGGCGAGCGCACGCAATCCTTAGAGGGCACGCTGTACTTCGACATTAGCGATCAACCCTTCGAGGGTTACAACAAATTCGTTCCCTACTTTCTGCACCCGGAAGTGACGTACAGTGTGGGCCTGAGCAAGTCGAGTTTTCGCACCAAGGTTGCTGTGGGCTCGAATCCATGGACCAGGGCCCGGCCTGACCAGATGGTGAACCTGGCGCAAATCTGCGAACGCTATGGTGGGGGAGGACACGCTCGCGTGGGTGCAATCTCCTTTCCCCCGGACCAGGGCGATCAGGCTCGCGCCGCTGCTGCGGAAATTGTGGCCGAGCTTCGGGCGCGCAATCCATTTCCCTGATCCCGATCGCCAGGCGGCCTGCGCACACATTTTGCGACGGCGCGCGATTGGCTCCAGGCGAACCGGCACGCTAGACTCCTTGAGGGAAGGCACATCGGATGAAACTTTATCGCACCGCCACCGGCTACATCCTCGAGCAGCACGGCCGGTTCTATGCCGCCAGGGACGCCTCGTGGGATCAACTGTTGTTGCATGAGGATCTGCTGGGTCATTTAACCAAAATCGTTGCCCAGCAAGAGCCGACGGATGCCAGGTCTTTCGCAGATATTGAGAATCTGCTTCTGGCGCCCATCGGCAGCCAGGAAGTCTGGGCTTCCGGGGTCACCTACTACCGCAGCCGGAACGCGCGCATGGAAGAGGCAAAGACCGCGGGCGGGGGAGATTTCTACGACCGCGTCTATAGTGCGGAGCGGCCCGAGCTCTTTATGAAAGCAACCCCGAACCGGGTCGTTGGTCATCGCGGCAAAGTTGCCATACGAAAGGACGCCACATGGTCCGTGCCGGAGCCCGAATTGACGCTGCTCGCTGGCCCGAAGGGAAACATCCTCGGCTACACCATTGGTAACGATATGAGCTCGCGCGACATCGAGGGGGAAAACCCGCTGTATCTTCCCCAGGCAAAAGTCTACGACCGGGCGTGTGCCCTGGGTCCGGGGATACTCATCACCAGCGAAACCATCCCATCCTCTACCGAAATTCAATTGGAGATTCTGCGCTCCGGCAAAACCGCCTTTTCCGGCGCCACCGTCCTCACGGAACTCAAGCGCAGCTTTAGCACACTGCTCGAATACCTTTTCCGGGACAACGGATTTCCGAACGGCTGTTTCCTGCTGACCGGGACAGGCATCGTTCCCCCGGATGAGTTCACGCTGCACCAGGGGGACGAGATCCGGATCACCATCACCGGTATCGGCACGCTGATCAATACCGTTGGGTAGCTATCAGGGGGCGCAGCAGCGCTGTGACGGAGCGCTCAATTTTTCGGCGCGAGAATCTTATACGTCAATTTGTCCGATTCGAATCTTCCGCCGGGCACAGCGATTCCAGCTTCCTTGAGCTTCTCGTCGTCGGCTGGGCCCGCACTGGGCCCGTCGTAGACGACATGGAATTCGTAGGTTCCGTGGGCATTCGTGTCCACGCCCATGGCCAGCGGCCGCCTGGCCTCGTAGTTCTGACCGGGCTTCAAAGCAAGCCATTTTTTGGCCCGCTCGCGGATGTCCGGAAGTCCGCTGCCGTCCACCTCGAGTCCACAATCCTTTGCTGCTTCCGGCTGATTGGAATTCTCAGGGATAAATTTCACCTCCAGCCATAGCGCGCCGGGCGCACTCTTGCATAGCAACGGAGGTTCTGGAATGCGCAACAGGTGCCCCGACTGATTGACGATGTGAATCACCAGGATCGGCTGCTGCTCCGGCGCCGCCATGTCCAGGGTGGCAGTCAACTTGAGGTCCGGCTTGTTGGTTTGTTTGGCGCCCGCGCCTGACACTGCCAGCATCAAACACAATCCTGTCGCTGGCAGAGTTCGCATAGGCTCCCCCAACGTATGATCCTAGTCCATTTCCGGGCCTACGGCCTCTCCATGTCGAAACGGTCGGTGGTACGTACGTAAGTGGAGCCGGACATGCGGCCTACCGCGCGCAGCTTGGCCGGGTCGATACGGAAATTGTCCACCAGATCTTCCCGCACATGAAAGCGCAGCACTTCCCCCAGCACCAGGCTTCCACCGCCGGGCCGATCGCTAACCTGCACTATCTGCAGCAGTCGACACTCCATGTGGATGTGACTTTCTGCGACTCGCGCCGGCTTGACCAATTCGCTGGCCAACGGCGTCAGCCCTGACAACTCAAATTCATCTACCTCAGGACCGACCTGGGCCGCGGTGGCATTCATGCGCTCGACAAATTCTTCCGACACAATATTGACCACGAATTCGCGGGTATCCACGATGTTGCGCAGCGTATCTTTCGCCATTGGCGGCGTAGGACGCAGAATGGGGCAAAACACCACGACCGGAGGATTCGAACTGCAGGCGGTGAAGTAGCTGAAGGGGGCAAGATTGCGCACGCCGCCCCGGTCCACGGATGAGACCAGGGCAATCGGGCGGGGCACAATCGAGCCAACCATCAATTTGTAAATATCGCCGGTTGATGTATTTCCCGGATCGAAAGCCAGCATGCCTAGAGGTTGCCGCGCTCTGCCTGCTCGCGTTCGATGGCCTCGAAGAGGGCCTTAAAGTTGCCCTTCCCGAAGCTGCGGCTCCCCTTACGCTGGATGATTTCGAAAAACAAGGTCGGCCGGTCCTCGACTGGGCGAGTGAAGATTTGCAGCATGTAGCCCTCGTCGTCGCGGTCCACCAGGATTCCCAGTTCCTCCAGATCCTCGAGCGGTTCGTCTATGCGCCCGATGCGGGCCTGGAGGTCGGTGTAGTACGAATGCGGCACGCGGAGGAATTCCATGCCTTGTGCCTTCATGCGCCCAACCGTGTGCACGATGTCATTGGTCGCCAAAGCGATGTGCTGAACGCCCGGTCCGTGGTGGAATTCAAGATACTCTTCGATCTGTGACTTCCTGCGTCCCTCCGCCGGCTCGTTTAAGGGAAACTTGACGCGCCCGTTGCCGTTCGCCATCACTTTCGACATCAACGCCGAATATTCTGTAGAGATGTCTTTATCGTCGAAGTGCTGATACAGGGAAAAGCCCATTACGTTTGCGTAGAAGTCGACCCAGCGATTCATCTCGTTCCAGCCCACGTTGCCGACGACGTGGTCAACGTGCAGAAGCCCCGTGGGACGTGCCAGGTAGTCTTCTCCTTTGGAGACGAACCGAGGCAAAAATGGACCTTGATATTTCTTGCGCTCCACGAAGGTATGGATCGTGTCTCCGTAAATGGCAATGGACGACATTCTGACGCTTCCGTGGTGGTCCGAGATTTCGAAAGGCTCCTGCACGCTGCGCGCGCCTCGCCGCGTGGTTTCCCTCCAGGCTTGTTTAGCATCGTCCACCCACAATGCAACGTCGCGGACGCCGTCTCCGTGCAGACGAATGTGTTCGGCAATTTCGTTGTCCGGCCGCAAAGGCGTTGTGAATACAAAGCGAATTTTGCCTTGTTGCAAAACGTAAGAGGCTCGGTCGCGCTGGCCCGTCTCCGGGCCGGCATAGGCTACCAGGCTGAAGCCCATGGCCATCCGGTAAAAGTAAGAGGCCTGGCGGGCGTTACCAACGTAAAACTCGATGTAATCGGTCCCGTTCAACTGAAGCAGTTCTTCAGCTGTGTGTTGCTCCTGTTGCGTAAGCGTGGTCATAACTCGTGCACTACTCCTTGGGTCGCCCTTCTCTTTGGACGTTTCGCAGTGGTCTCTGCTCGACTAGGAAACCTCCTCTGGGCCGCATGAAAGATATACCTTTGGAGAGGTACTTGAATAGGCCCTAGAAGTTAGGATTACCAGTGTGTACACGCCTTGGTGCGAACCACCCACTATTGTGGGATGCCTGTATGGACGTGAACACGCGGCCGAGATTAAATCCTCTGTTAGGTGTCTAATTGGTTAGGAAGATGAAGAGGTAGACGATGGCGATCGGTTCAGCAAGCCAACCAGGTCCATCGAGCCTTGGGCCGGCCGATCCTTTCCTGATTGAGCAGGATTGGACGGCCTATACACCGGAGCAGCACGCCAACTGGGCGGAACTGGTTGGGCGCCGGATGCCTGAAATTGAGACTTACGCCTGTCAGGAGTATCTGGACGGATTCCAGCAGATTGGCCTCAGAACCGACACCATCCCCTACTTAAGCGATGTGAATCAGCGTCTTAAGCCGCTGACCGGCTGGAACGCCACGCCCGTGAGCGGATTTCTCCCCCCGGACGCCTTCTTCGCTATGCTCGCGGCCCGGCAATTTCCGACCACTACCTGGCTGCGCAGCCGGGAAACCCTCGACTACATCCCGGAACCGGATATCTTCCACGATGTTTTCGGCCACGTTCCCATGCACGCCCATCCGGTTTTTGCCGACTTTCTCCAGCGTTACGGGGTTGTGTGTGCCGCCCTGAACGATAAACAGGCCCTGGAGAAGATGGGACGCCTTTTCTGGTTCACCGTCGAATTTGGCGTGATTCGCCAGAATGGGGGGATCCGGCTTTACGGAAGCGGACTGATTTCTTCCCCGGGTGAATCGGCGTATGTCATTGAGGGGAGGCCGGAAATCAGGGATTTCAATATCGATCAGGTTCTGAACCAGGAGTTTTCAACTTCGGAAATGCAGCGCGTGCTGTATGCGGTGGATTCTTTTGACCAGGTGTACGAGGCCACGCACGAGGCTGAGAAGCGCCTTTGCCGCCAGTGCTAAACCCCGGTTTTTCTGGAATCAGCCCAAGATCTATAGCCGGGCCTTGAGGCCGGTTTGCCCTAGCGGAGCAGGCCGCACGTTCCCGGCATGAAACGCCCCATCAGCGCCGGCCCGATTTTCTTCAAATTGTCACGCATAGTGGTGCACAATTTTATCAAGGGGCTCATGTGCCGCGCATTCACTTCCAGCAGCAGCTTGCTGCGCTTAAAGACAAACTGTTGGCCATGGCGGCCCTTTCTCAGCAGGCGGTAAGCTCCGCCGTGGATGCCTATCTCCAGCGGGATGCCACTTTGTGCCAGTACGTGCGAGAGAACGAGACCGCCATCAACTCCGCACAGCGGGAAGTGGACGAAATGGCCTATGAGCTTCTGGCCCAGGAACAGCCCATGGCGGTTGACCTCCGCTTCATCCTGGCAGTAATCAAGATCAACGGCGATCTGGAGCGGGTTGGAGACCAATCCATGACCATTGCCATCCGAACCCAGGAAATGCTCCATCAACCTGCTGTCGAATTGCCGGTGGATATCGCCTGCATGGGCGAACATGCCGGTCGCATGATTCGCTCGTCCATCCACGCACTGCTGAATGCGGACGCGCAGTTCGCCGAATCGGTCGTGGCCATGGATGATGAGATCGACCGGATGAACCGTGCTGCCCGTGCCGCCCTGATGAAAGTGATGGAGCAGCAGCCGGATATAAGCCTGCAGGCCCTGAACGCAATCATCATTGCCCGTGCCCTGGAACGCATTGCGGATCACGCCACGAACATCTCCCGGGATGTCATCTTCTGGATTCGCGGGGCCGACGTCCGCCACCAGGTAACCAGCGCCATCGACTGACCTCACGGGCGCCTTTACAGGCTGCGGAAAAACGCGCCGAAGCAACGAGCGAGGCGCTGGAACTGGTCTCATAAATAGACAAATTTCGGAGAGGCCGCGCATGAGACCCGCCCTCGAAGCGGGGCTCAGGGTCCAACCAGAAGC
>JBARKD010000381.1:0-13688 GCA_049800615.1 Acidobacteriaceae bacterium
GGACAATGCTGTGGCTGATTTACGAAAACTGCAGATTCCTCGGCTTCGCTCGGAATGACAAAGGGTAGGCTTGCGTTTCAATCGAGTGCGGTGGGTGGAAAATTTTGCCCTTGGCCGCTGAAGCCCCGCCCCTTCACGCCAAAAAGTCACAGGCCGATAGGGACCATCAGCGGCGCGGGTGAAAAATCTTTCACGGGAACGAAATCTGTGCGTATTCTGAAGTTATTTTTAGACAATCTCCCGGTCAGGAGCTTCCAATCGATGCGCTACGACCGTCTGTTGATGGCCGCTTCCGTTCTTCTATTCTGTTCGAGGGCGTGGCCGCAAACGCCTTCAGCGGTGTCCCCCGACAAAGGGGCCTACGATCCCCGGCTGACCTTCGCGCCACTCACTCTGCCGGACCCGGTGAATGCGTATCGCTCCAGCAACGGAGGGCCAGGGCCCGCTTACTGGCAAAACGAAGCGGACTACGAGATGCATGCGGCGCTCGATACGACGGCGAAAGTAATACGCAACGACGAAGTCATCACCTACACCAACAACAGTCCCGACACCCTGACTAGCCTTTGGGTTCACATGGAGCAAAACATCTACCGTCCCGATTCGCGTGGGGGCATGGTGAATCGAATGCTGCGAAACCGAAAGCCGGTGCCGGATAGCGAAGAGAATCCCAACGGGCGCACGAGCGAAGGGTTTGTCCTGGAGTCGGTCGAGCTGGTGCGCGGCAAAGATACGCAGAAGGCGGATTACCTGGTCGAGGACACGCGCATACAGATCCGCCTGCCTCAGCCCATGCCGCCCAAAGGCAGCACTCTGAAGATCCACATCAAGTACCACTACCAGGTTCCCGGTGTTTGGGGTGGGCGCACCTCATGGGGGAAGTCAAAGACGGGCGACATCTACGACATCGCGCAGTGGTATCCGCGCATGTGCGTCTACGACGACCTTCACGGGTGGGACACTCTTCCCTACCTGGGAAGCGAGTTCTACCTCGAATACGGTCACTTTGACTATTACGTTACCGTGCCCAGCGAGATGCTTGTCGCAGGATCGGGAGAGCTGGTCAATGAAAAAGATGTGCTCAGTAAAACGGAGATAAACCGGCTGGAACAGGCGCGCAATAGCGACAAAAGCATCATGATCCGGACCGCGGACGAGATAAACGACCCGGCAAGCAGGCCCAAGGCCGGAGGCACGTTAACCTGGCACTTCCGCATGGACCAGACGCGAGATGTGGTGTGGAGCGCAAGCCCCATATTCATCTGGGACGCGGCAAGAATCAAGCTGCCGGATGGCAAGCAAAGCCTCGCGGAGAGCTTCTACCCGCCGGAAAGCGCGGGCGAAGGGGCCTGGGGCCGCTCCAGCGAGTATGTAAAAGATACGGTGGAGCGCTTCTCGCGCGACTGGTATCCCTACCCATACCCCGCGGCCATCAACGTCGCCGGCTTCTCGGAAGGCATGGAGTATCCCGGGGTCATCTTCGACGGCATCGACGATAAAGACAAAACGCTGTTCTGGATTTCCGCCCACGAGATCGGCCACACGTGGTTCCCCATGATCGTGGGATCGAATGAGCGGCGCAATGCCTTCATGGACGAAGGATTTAACACCTTCATTGATATCGATGAGTCGGCGAAATTTCAGGGCGGCGTCTACGGTCCTAAACGGGACTCGGAATACTCAGCGGGTGGGGAGCCACCCGACACCATCCTGAAAGTGCTTGACGATCCCCTGGCTCCGGTCCTTTTGATGCCCGCGGATGCCTATACCTGGCCCATCACCCACCCGGTGAGCTATTTCAAAGGCGCCTACGGGATGGTGTTGCTGCGCGAGCAGATTCTGGGCAAGGAACGCTTCGATTGGGTTTTTCGCAAGTACATTCACGATTGGGCATTCAAGCATCCGGCGCCTTCGGACTTCTTCCGCGAGATGAGCAGCGAGGGCGGCGAGGATCTGGATTGGTTCTGGCGGGGCTGGTACATGAATAACTGGCGCTTCAATCTTGCCGTGACCAAGATCGATGGTGACCAGGCGACGCTGGTCAATAAGGGGCAGCTCGTGCTCCCGGCCACGGTGGAAGTGCAGTATACCGACGGCTCGACAACGCGTTTTCGCTTGCCGGTGGAAACCTGGGAATCCAGAGGGGAATTTGTTTGGCAGGGGGAGAAGCCGATTGCTTCCGTCAAGGTGGATCCCGACCACGTGCTGCCGGACGATGACCGCGGGGACAATGCAATGCAGGCCAAATAAGTTATCTATGGATTTAAGATCCGGTGCATATCGAGGGAGGGCGGCTTCACTTCTGTTTGGCTGAGCATCACGTGGACCTGGCCCCGATGGTGGGTTTGGTGATTGAAGAAGTGGAGGACGGCCTTGGGTGCGGAGTCCGTGTAGGCGATGCCGCGGCTATTGATGTAGTGCAGGGGGCGGCTTAGAAAGGCATCATCCGCAGTGGTGAAGAACGCTTCGATGGCTTCGTCCTGTTCTGTTCGTGCCTTGCGCAGCTCGGGAAATGTTTCAAATAGAATTGTGTTCAGTGGCGGTGTTGTTTTCCCGCCCCCGGCAAAGCGCGCCATCCAGATCTGGTCACCTAACAACATATGATTGAGGAGTTTGTGGATGCTGCCAAAGGAGCCTTTGCGTTCCAGACGATACTCCGAGTCGTTCAACTGAGCGCATTGCTGGTAAAGGCATTCGTTGGCAATGCGGTTGTAGCGGGCAAACATTTTGAAAGCGTCGAGCATGTCGATATTCTAAACAGCTTCATTGTGGTTTAAGAAAACAGCAGGTCCCTCCACTACGGTCGGGATGACAAAGGGTAGGCTTGCGTTTCAATCGAGTGCGGTGGGTGAAAATTTGGCCTCAGCGGCTGAAGCCCCGCCCCTTCACGCAAAAAAATTTCCGTCAGTCGATTGACTGATAGGCGATCGAGGTGAGGAAATCCGGCAGCTCCTTTTGCGCAGTCATCTGTTCAAACAGCTTGCCGGCGGCGGTAAATTTGCTTGCCGCAAAGCGCTGTTCGCCCAGTTCCTGCTTGATCCGATCCAGGATCACCGGGATCGTGGCCTGGACGACAGCTACATCGATCGTGACCCCATCGGTCATTTTTCCGGCATGATGCGCCCACTGCCATAACTGGGCGCGGGAGATTTCCGCGGTCGCCGCGTCCTCCATGAGGTTGTAAATGGGAACGCATCCCAGACCATCGAGCCACGCAGCCAGATAGCGCAGACCAATGTCGATATTCATTTCCAGGCCTTTGCGAGTGATGTCACCCTCGGGAATGGCCACCAAGTCCGCTGCCTTGATTTGTATTCCTGGTTTGCGGCGTTCGATCTGGTTGGGCCCTGGCATGTATTCGTCAAATACCGCTTTGGCTACAGGAACCAAGCCGGGATGGGCTACCCAGGTTCCATCATGCCCCGCCTTCGCCTCCCGGAGCTTGTCCTGCCGCACACGCTCCATGGCCGCGTCATTGGCCGCGGGATCCCCCTTGATGGGAATCTGCGCCGCCATGCCACCCATGGCGTGGATGCCGCGCCGGTGACAGGTCTCGATCAGCAACTCGACGTAGGACTTGAGGAAGTGCCGGTCCATGGTGATGGTGGAGCGGTCGGGAAGAACGAGATCTTCCCGATAGCTGAACTTCTTGATGAAGCTGAAGATGTAATCCCAGCGGCCGCAGTTTAATCCGGCGGAGTGATCCTTCAGCTCGAACAGAATCTCGTCCATCTCGAAAGCACCGGGCAAGGTCTCGATGAGCACGGTGGCGCGAATGGTTCCCCGGGGAACTCCTAGAGCATCCTGTGCGAAATTGAAAACGCTGTTCCACAAGCGAGCTTCGCGATGGCTCTCCATCTTCGGCAAATAGAAATAAGGACCTGTGCCGCGCGCTTTCAGCTCCGCTGCGTTGTGAAAGAAATACAAGCCGAAATCAAACAACGATGCGGAGATGGGCTGTCCCTGTACGAGAAGATGTTTCTCCGGGAGATGCCAGCCGCGCGGGCGCACGAAAAGCACAGCAGTCTTTTCGTTCAGCCGGTATTGCTTACCTTCGGGGCCGGTGAAGCTGATCTCACGCCGTATTGCATCGCGCAGATTCAGCTGGCCGTCGATCACGTTGCGCCAGGTGGGCGCGGTCGAATCTTCGAAATCGGCCATGTAAACGCTGGCTCCGGCGTTCAGGGCGTTGATCACCATCTTGCGATCGACGGGCCCGGTGATCTCGGTCCGGCGGTCCTGAATGTCCGGCGGGATAGGAGCCACGCGCCAATCACCCGCGCGCACTGAAGCAGTTTCCGGTAGAAAGTCGTAAAGCTGTCCCTGGCGCAACGCCTCTGCGCGAACAATCCGCGCCTCCAGCAACTTCTGCCGTTCTGCTTCAAAATTGACGGCGAGCGCTCCAAGGAAGTCCAGCGCTTGCGGGGTGAGGATTTCTGCTTCTGCCGCGCCCCGCCGGGCTTCAATCTTTATCGTGGGCGCCGTTACCGTCGAGTCAGCCATGATCCCTCCGCTGTTGTTTATTTTAAAGTTTCTCCGTCATGCCCGCGAGCGGGACATTGCGGATTGAAGCGTCCAATAGTTCCACCATGTGGAACGCGGGCATCGCGTCCAGGCCCCGGCGGCGCAAGCCACTCATCAGTTGCAGCAGGCAGCCGGGATTGGCGGAAATGACCGCTTGCGCCTTGGTGGCGATCAGATTTTCCACCTTGCGGTCGCCGAGCTGATTCGCCGGCTCAGGATTCAGGAGGTTATACACCCCGGCTGAGCCGCAACAAAGCGCGGCCTCCTCGATTTCCGCCACCTCGAGCCCTGGGATCGTCGCCAGCAGCTCTCGCGGCTCCGCGTAAATACCTTGCGCGTGGCGCAAGTGACAGGCATCGTGATAAGCCACCCGCATGGGCAGCGGATGGCGGGAGGCGCACGGTGTCAGCTCGCAGAGAATCTCTGAGATGTCCTTGCACTTTGCACTGAAGGCCACGGCGCGGGGCGACCACGCTGGATCATCGCGCAGCAGATGACCATATTCCTTCATGGTCGATCCGCATCCCGCTGCGTTGATGACGATGGTGTCGACGTTGGCTGCTTCGAAGATTTCAATGATCTTCCGGGCATGAGCGGAGGCGTCTTTCTCCAGCCCGGAATGCAGCATCAGAGCACCGCAACAGGGTTGGGATTGGGGAATGACAACCTCGCAACCCTCCGCCGCCAAAACCCGCGCAGTCGCCTCATTTACATGTTGAAAGAAGACCTGCTGCACGCAGCCCGAGAGCATGCCCACGCGGCGGCGCGGCCGAGATGTTGCTGCAACACGCTCGGGTAATCCGCGCCAAAATGCATTGGGCACAGGGGGCAAGAGCGCCTCCATCTGAGCCATCCGTTTTGGCAAAAGACGCAGCACGCCGGTGGCTCGCACCAGTTTTTGCAGCCCCGTGCGCTGGTAGATCATCATCGGCAACGCCAGCAACCGCAGCCGTTTCACAAAAGGAAATGTGGCAAAGAGCAGTTTGCGGAACCAGCTGTCGCTGGTGGTTCTCGGGATATTGCGCTCCACCTGGGCACGCGTGTCCTCAATTAGCTTGTTGTATTGCACACCCGAGGGACATGCCGTCATGCAGGCCATGCAGCCCAGGCAATTGTCCATGTGGAGGCGAAAGCGCTGGTCGAGGGGAGCCTCTCCCTGGGCCGATTTTTTCATCATGTAAATGCGGCCGCGGGGCGAGTCCATCTCGTCGCCCCAAAGGAGGTAAGTTGGGCACGCAGGAAGGCAGAAGCCGCAGTGAACGCAGTCGTCGATCAGATCCATCTCAGGCGGCTTGTGAGTGTCGAAATTAGAAAGTTTGGCCGGTTCGAGCTGGGTCAGTTGAGCCATACGAGGGTTCTAGTAGATTACATCGTGCCAGTACTACCAGATAAACCACGGCGGGGGCAGGCGCAACAGCAGGTCCCTCCGCTTCGGTCGGGATGACAATTCTGTCTAGGGGCAGGCCAAAGCTGTTTTTCCATGAGGCACACAGCAGGTCCCTCCGCTACGGTCGGGATGACAATTCTGTCTAGGGGCAGGCCAAAGCTGTTTTTCCATGAGGCAAACTGCAGGTCTCTCCACTTCGGTCGGGATGACAATTTTTGTTGTGGTTCATGCCGAAAAGGCACGGGTTCGCTTAAATATGCCCGAGGTAGCGGCCGGGATTCAGGATGCCCTCGGGGTCGAAACGGCGCTTGATCTCGCGCATCAGGGGGAGGGTGTCCGGTGGCGTGCCCCAGCAGTCCGCTGAGGCTTCAGGGGGCTGCTTCAGGATCATCAGCGATCCGCGCGCCTCCTCGATTTCGCGCCGTAGCTGGGGCAACGCATTGCCGGAAGGGAAGCCGGCAAACATAATCCCCGTAGCCTGGGTCACCGAATGCCCTCCCTCTTGACGAACGCGCTCCGCAAAACGCGCTACTTCTGAGGGAAGCATGGTGCATTTGCAGACAAAGACATTGTCCAGCAACAACTGCCGCGCGTTCCAAACATCGTCGGTGGAGACTCGGGTGGTAAGGCCTTCACTCCGCGCCAACTCCTCCAGGACGCGGGCCTGGGAATCCACCACGTCGGCAAGCGAGGCAAGGCGGACATCGAGCTCGAATCCCTGCCCCGCGCTACGGAGTTGAATGGCTACCGTGGACAACTGCCCATGGAGCAGCTTCAGCATCAGCTTGCCCAATGCTTCCACCCCGGGTGCGGAAACGCTGAAACTCCGCGCGCATTGCGGTATAGCGTGCAGGCGAAAGTTGACCGAAGTAACGATGCCCAGGGTGCCGAAAGCCCCAATCATCAGCTTGTGCAAGTCATAGCCGGCGACATTCTTCACCACCTTGCCGCCGGTGTGAGCGATGACGCCGTCGGCCAGAACGATGGTCATCCCGATGACCAGGTCGCGCAGCCCTCCATAGCGCAGGCGCAGCGCGCCCGAGTCGTTGGTGGCCACGACGCCGCCTACCGTTGCCCGCTCAGGCCAAAGGGGATCCAAGGCAACATACTGGCTATGCTGCGCCAGACCCGACTGCATGGCGGACCAGGTACAGCCGGCATCGACGGTGCATGTCATGTCCTGCCAGGTATGCTCGCGAAGCTGGTTGAGGCGATGCAGCTTCAGGGCCAGCTTGGGTTGCGTGGGGTAGCCCCAGCCTTGCTTGGTGCTTCCGCCAAATCCGGTCACGGGCCAGCGATGCTCATGTGCGACCCGGAGCACACCCGAAACTTCTTCGCTGCCCGCCGGAGCGACGGTGAGGACGCCGTCCTCCGCGCGCACATGTTGCTCACCGGTGATTGCCGCCAGGGCGGCGATGATGTCAGGCATAGGGAATCGTATCGGTGACAGATCAGAAAAACTCTGCCACCCCTGCCGTCTCCAGTGGATGGGGGGTATATTTGCCGGTTTTTTCTCCGCACAGGCGGGGGCGTGGGAATACCTTGTCCGGGTTGGAGATATTTTGCGGGTCAAAGCCGCAGCGCACGCGCTGCATCGTGTCCAGGTCCGGCTCCGAATACATGTAGCCCAGCGCCTGTTGCTTCTCCCGGCCCACGCCGTGCTCGCCGGTGATCGATCCGCCCTGATCCACGCATAGGTAAAGGATGCGCATGGAAAGGTCGACGGCAATCGCTTCCTGTCCGGGGATCGACGCGTCATACAGGACGAGCGGATGCAGGTTCCCATCGCCCGCATGGAACACGTTGGAGACGCGCAGACCCGCCGCAGCCGCCATTTCCGAGATTTTTTCCAGAACAATGGGCAGCTTGGTGCGCGGGATCACCCCATCCTGCACGATGTAATCGGGAGAAAGCCGGCCAGTCGCGGCAAACGCCGCTTTGCGGCCCTTCCAAACCAGCATCCGTTCCTGCTCACTTTGCGCCAGCCGGTCTTCCCAGGCGCCATTGGAGCGGCAAAGCCCGCGGATTTCCCGCATGTGGAGATCGACCTCCGCCGCTGGACCATCCACCTCTACCAGCAGCAGAGCCTGGCATTCGGGGTAGTGCGGGTGCACCGCAGCTTCGGCTGCCTGGATAGCAAGGCGATCCATAATCTCCATGGCCGAGGGAAGGATGGATGCGGCAATGATGTCAGAGACTGTCTGCCCGGCAGCGGCAATGGAGTCGAAAGCGGCCAGCAGTACCTGAACCGTCTCGGGCCGTCGCACGATGCGCAGAGTCATGGACGTGGCCAGACCCAGCGTTCCCTCAGAACCAACAAAGACGCCTGCCAGGTCATAACCGGGGGCATCCAGCGTGGGTGACCCGAGGTGGACCAATCCACCGTCAGGCAGCACGACTTCCAACTCCAGGACATGATTGGTGGTGAAACCATACTTGAGGCAATGCGCACCGCCGGAGTTTTCAGCAACGTTTCCACCGATCGTGCAGACGGTCTGGGAGGAAGGGTCCGGAGCATAAAAGTGGCCAGACGCGGCCACCCGCTGCGTAATGGCGGAATTGGTAACGCCCGCTTCTACCCGTATCCGCTGGTTGGCAATATCGACGTCCAACACGCGATTCATACGGGCAAAACTGACGACAATACCGCGATCATCGGGCAGGGCGCCCCCGGAAAGCCCGGTGCCGGCTCCTCGGCCCACGAACGGTATGCGATGCCGTGCGCAAATTCCGATGACGGCGGCCACCTGCGCTGTGGAACGGGGCAAAACGACCGCCGCGGGCAGGTTTCGCAGCATGTCCAAAGCATCGCACTCATAAGTTTGCAGCTGGTTGCGCTCGAGGATCAGGCCGCCCGCGTCGACCGCATCCTTTAGCTCCGCGACAATGGCGGCATTGAGCATTGCCTATTATCCTATTCCAGTCCGGCCGTCGTAAAATTCGTGCTGATATGCGAATCGGGATTTGCCGTGGTCTATTCGAAGGCGTCAACGTGTTGCCGTTCTTCGATGGAGCGGGAGCGGAAAATCCGCCGCTCGCACTACACTGATTCGCTTTAATTCGGAGAGAGCCACCCCAAATGAGCCCAGTTTGGTCCCAAAGCTACACCCTCTTCGGGCGTGGCCTCGCCTTTTCCGCGGTAATCGCGTCTTTACCCATTCTTGCTCTGCTGCTCCTTCTGGGTGTCCTGCGTAAACCGGCCTGGATGGCCTCCATCATCTCTCTGTTGGTAGCTCTGGTGCTTGCGCTTTTCGCTTACCAACTGCCTCCCGCGCTTACGTTCAGCGCCGCGGCATACGGCGGAGCATTCGGGTTATTTCCTATCTGCTGGATTGTGATCTGGGCCATAGCCCTTTACCAGGTCACGGTGGAAACGGGAAAATTCGAAATTATCAAGTCGTCGATGGGAACGCTGACCAGCGACGCGCGTCTCCAGGCCCTTATCATTGCTTTTGCCTTTGGAGCGTTTGTCGAAGGCGCAGCCGGCTTTGGCACTCCCGTCGCGGTGGCGGCTGCCATGTTGGTCGGTCTGGGATTTTCCCCTTTCTACGCCTCTGCACTATGCCTGGTCGCCAATACCGCTCCCGTGGCTTTCGGCTCGATCGGGATTCCCGTGATTACGCTCGCCGGCATCACCGGCTTGCCGCTGGATAAGCTCAGCGCCGCCGTCGGCCGTCTCTGTGCCCCGCTGTCTCTGTTCGTTCCCTGCTACCTGGTCTGCATTATGGTGGGCTGGCGCGGGATGCTGGAGGTCTGGCCGGCGGTGGTGGTGGTGGGCGGAGTGTTCGCCACGGTGCAGTTTTCCATGTCGAACTTTGTGGGGCCGCAGCTCACCGATATCACGGCGTCGCTCTCGGCGATGTGCGCAGTGCTCCTGCTGCTACGTTTTTGGCGCCCGGCCAATGTTTGGGACAGAGAAATGGAGCCCGTGGCCGCGCCCGGGAAGGAGCGGAAATTTACAGCCCTCGCTCCCGGGTCCGATGAGAAGCACTCCGCGGGGAAAATGTTTTATGCGTGGCTTCCCTACGGGCTGCTGGTGATCCTGGTGCTGTTATGGGGCTTCAAGCCGTTCCAGGCTCTGCTCAATACCGTTACCACGAGTGTCGGGTGGCCGCTTCTGCACAATCACGTAATGATGATGCCGCCGGTGGTCGCCAAGCCAACCCTGTACAAGGCGCTTTATCAGCTCAATTTCCTATCCGCCGCGGGGACCGCGTGCATGTTCGCGACCTTTCTTTCTGCGCTGATACTGGGCATGTCTCCGCTGGCCTTCGGCCGTCTCATGGTCTCGGTATGCCGCCAGCTCTTCTTGCCCGTGGTGACGGTAGCCGCGGTTCTCGCCATGGCCTTCGTCATGAACTATAGCGGCGCCACGGCAACGCTGGGGCTGGCCTTCGCCGCATCGGGCCGAATGTTTCCTTTCTTCAGTCCGCTGCTCGGCTGGCTGGGCGTTTTCCTCACCGGCTCGGACACCTCGGCCAATGCGCTGTTCGGCAACCTGCAGGTTGTCACCGCCGGCCGTTTGGGATTCGAGCCCACGCTGATGGCCGCTGCGAACTCCGCTGGGGGCGTGGTGGGCAAGATGATCAGTGTGCAGAACATCGCGGTCGCGGCGGCTGCTACCGCGATGAGTGTCGCCGATCAGGCCAGACTTTTTCGCTTTACCCTGAGGCACAGCATCGTAATGGCAACAGCCATCGGCATCGAAGTCATGCTGTATGCCTATTTAGTCCACGTTCGTTAGCAAAACTCAATCAGGAGCGATATCTCGTGGCAAAGCTTGGATTTTTAGGACTCGGCATCATGGGTGGACCCATGGCCCGTCACCTGGTCATGGGCGGTCATAACGTAGCCGTGTGGTCGCACAATCAAAAGAAGGCGAAAGAACTCGCCGATTCCGCAGGCGCTTTGTTCTGCGCGACGCCCAGCGAAGTGGCTCAGAACAGCGATTGCGCGTTTCTCTGTGTGGGAGATACCGCGATGTCCAGGGAAGTGATCCTGGGCGAAGACGGTCTGTTGGAGGGCGCGAAGAAAGGGTTCGTCATTGCCGACTGCAGCACGGTTTCTCCTTCCGAGAGCACGAAAATCGGCGCGGAATTGGAAAAGCTGGGCATGGAGTTTCTCGATGCTCCCTGTACCGGCTCCAAAGGCGGAGCGGAAGGCGGAACCCTGACCTTCATGATTGGCGGGAAAAAAGAGGTTTTCGAGAAGATCAAGCCTTATTTCGAGGCCATGGGCAAGCTCCTCTATTATTGCGGCGGAGCCGGCATGGGCCTGCGCGCCAAGCTGACGCAAAATCTGATTCTAGGGAATTTGCTCCAGGCTTTTAACGAAGGCCTGGTATTGAGCACCAAGGCAGGCGTCGCTCCCGAACTCATGCTCGACATCCTGAACAACAGCGCGGCTCGCTCCGGATTGATCTCGATCAAGGCGCCCATGGTCTTCAAGCGCGACTTCACGACGAACTTCTCTGTGAAATGGCTGGAGAAAGATATAGGGCTGGCTCTGGACCTTGGCTCCGAGATCGGTGTTCCGCTGCTTCTTACAGGATTGACCCAGCAGCTCTTTATGACCGCGATGGCTAAGGGTTATGGCGAAGGAGACATTTGCGGTTCGATCCGTGTGCTGGAAGAGCTGGCAGGCTGTGAAGTGAAGGGCTGATTTTTTCTCAGGTTGAAAAGGACGGTTTTGCTGCCCGGGGAAAGTGTAGTGGCTGGGAACAGCAGGTCCCTCCACTACGGTCGGGATGACAATTCTGTTGTCCGAAGAGCCGTTATGTTTCAAGCCCACGGTCCCACAGTCTTGTGGTACTGGGTTTGTGGGCAGGAAGATTAACCGCAGATCTCTCCACTATGCTTCGCTTCGGTCGAGACGACAATTTTGTTGTCCAAGTCGCCGCTGTGTTTCCAGCCGACGTGTCACAACCTCGTGCGGGCTTTTGTGACCAGGAAAGGTAACAGCAGGTCTCTCCACTACGGTCGAGACGACAATTTTGTTGTCCAAGTCGCTGCTGTGTTTCCAGCCGACGTGTCACAACCTCGTGCAGGCTTTTGCGGCCGGGAAAGGTAACAGCAGGTCCCTCCACTTCGCTACGCTCCGGTCGGGATGACAATCTTGTTGCAGGAAGCCGCTTCGTTTGAAGCCGACGGTGTCGAAGCCTGCGTTGGTCAGGCGGTTGCAGCCCGTTCCAACTCTTCCGCCACGCTGTCGGCTTGCTTGCGGGCAAGGCGCTCGGCAAATTCGCTCTCTTCCTGCAATTGCTTGATGACAACCCTGGAATAGAGAACGAAATGATGCGCGGAAAGCAGCACAGTAAAGCCCAGCCACAACCTTGGTTGCGATCTCCAGTGGGTGGAAAGCATCCGGTAAAGGAATCGCCAATAGCTACGCTTGTAGCCGGACCGGATGCCCTGGCGCCATATCGATGCGCTCAAAACGCGCAGGTTGTAGTACATGCCCAGATAGGGCGGCTTCTGAATAGCTTTCGGTTGCCAGACGTTCAAAGAGTTAAATGCGCGCTCAAAAAAGGCATCCGGTTCATACAAGCCTTCGAGCAAAGTGCATAGCCCACGTAGCAGTATGGGCAGCGGCAAAACAGTGCGGAAGTTCGGCAGGCCGAAGTTTGAGATGGACGGGCTGTCCTCAATGAGACGTCCCTCCCGCTTCATCCGGTCGAAAAGGGCGGTTGTGGGAGGCGCCATCAAGATGCCTGCCATTGCCCAGGTGATCGCAGTCTTGTTAATGAACTCCAGCTGCCGGGCAAAAATGGTCTCGTCGTCGGAGTCGAAGCCAACGATGAACCCGGCCAGCACCCACAGACCCTTTTCCTGAATGATGCGCACCTGCTCGACATTGTTTTTGCGCAAATTCTGAAACTTGTGTGATTCCTTAAGCGCCTCCGCCGACGGTGTCTCGATGCCAATAAACACGTACATGAAATTGGCCTCGACCATTGCATCCATCAACTCAGGTTGAGAACCGAGATCAATGGAAGCTTCGGTATAGAACGAAAACGGTTGCTGATGGACCTTCTGCCACTCGATCAGCTCACGCACAAGCTTCTCGGCCTGGTGACGATTGCCTATGAAGTTATCGTCGACGATGAAGACTTCGTTGCGCCAGCCCAGCTTGCGCAGCACATCGAGCTCAGAGATAACCTGTTTGGGTGTTTTCGCCCGCGGCCGCCTGCCATAAATCGTAATGATGTCGCAGAACTCGCATTGAAAAGGGCATCCACGTGAAAACTGGATGGGCATTGAGGTGTATTTGTCGCGGTGCAGCAGGTCGAAACGAGGAATCGGACTGTGCGTCATGTCGGGCTTGTCCGTGATGCGGTACAACGCCTGTGCGGTCCCGTTTTCGAGCGCCGCGGCAATTGCCGGGAAAGCCTCCTCTGCCTCACCCACCATGACGTGATCGGCGGCCAGCAGAGCGGCGTCCGGATCTGTGCTTGCCCACGGACCGCCCACGAATGTGCGCCGGCCAAAGGCGCGGGCCCGGCCCAGGGTGTCCAGAGCGCTGGCGCGCTGGGCATGCATGGCACTGACCATCACCAGGTCAGCCCACATCAGATCG
Organism: Acidobacteriaceae bacterium; assembly: GCA_049800615.1. Taxonomy (GTDB): domain Bacteria; phylum Acidobacteriota; class Terriglobia; order Terriglobales; family Acidobacteriaceae; genus PALSA-350. Next base: position 13,487 of record JBARKD010000381.1, read on the forward strand.
TCATCCCGTAGTTCTTCGAAAGCGCGATCGATGAGCTTGATCTGCCAGGTCGCGGGGCAAAGCGCGGCCACGGTAATCAGGCCGAGAGGGGGCGTCATGGCCCGCTCGGGGATCATCTCCAGAACACCCTCGAAACCCCAGAACGAAGGGGGGAAACTCGGCCACACCATTAAAACGTTGACTTTGGAGCCCAGGGGCGGCA
>JBARKD010000382.1:0-3715 GCA_049800615.1 Acidobacteriaceae bacterium
GCATTCATCGAGAAAGTGAAAGCGCTCGCCCCCAAGTACCGTACCGAGCTTCTAAGAGAGGCGTAAGGTCGAAAACCTTTCTTCGCATCTCCAAGGGTGTCGTCAGTTGTGCGATTGGTGACAAGAAGCCGACTTGTCGGCACAAATCCGGGCAAGTTTCTTAAGTTCGATTTTTCTGGCCAACTTCCGTGTGGCCGACGATACGGACCGCGGACCAGCACTGATACTTGGTAATTCCAAAATCCAAACTCTCCTCATTGATGCGACGTCGAAAAATTGCTAAATTTCGAACTGATGAATCCCCACACTTCGGTCGCACGTAAGATCACGCTTGTGCTCCTAACGCTTTCTGTTGCGAGCTCGGGAGCAGACCACGGTTCACCAGACTCGCATCGTCCCGATTCTACCCCCATCATTGCCAATGCTCGTAAGATCGTGACGCCCAACGGCGTAGAACGTCTAGAAAAGGTTCGCATCGGGGGGATTGAGCAGTTTGTTTCGATCCGCGGAACTGACAAGCGCAATCCGGTCCTGCTGTTTATTCACGGAGGGCCCGGGTACGTTTCTATACCAATGAGCTGGTGGTTCAGCCGTGGTTGGGAAGAGTACTTCACTGTCGTGCAATGGGACCAGCGCGGCGCCGGCAAGACGTACCTGATAAATGACCCAAAGTCAGTCGCTCCAACCCTGACCCTTGAACGCATGGTGGCCGACACAGAAGAGATGATCAGTTGGGTGCGGAAAGACCTAGGCAAGCAAAAGATCTTCGTCCTTGGTCACTCGTGGGGCAGTTATCCGGGACTCGAAGTTGCAAAGCATCATCCCGACTGGCTCTATGCCTACATCGGCGTAGGGCAGCTCACGAACGGGCCGGAGAGCGAACGCCGCGGATGGGCGTACACGGTCGATGCAGCCCGCCGCGCAGGAAATTCGGAAGCAGTACGGCAGTTGGAGGCAATTGCTCCCTACTTTGCACCTGGTCATCCCTCCCTGCTGAAAGACATCTACACGGAGCGTAAATGGCTCGACTTTTACGGCGGTGTAATGGCGCACCGAACCGGCAACTCTGCCGAAAGCGATCTTTCAAAGCTGTCGCCCGACTATAGCGACGAAGAAATTCCGCGCATCTGGGAGGGAAACGAGTTCTCAGAGCATTACCTGCTGGCGCAGGTTCTTAGCCTGGATCTGAGTGGGATCAAGGAGCTGGATTGCCCAGTGATTATCTTTGCCGGCCGCTATGACATTAATGTCAATTCTCAAGTTGCAGCCGAGTGGTTCGCAAGCGTGAAAGCGCCATCCAGGCAATTCGTTTGGTTCGAGAACTCTGCACATTTGCCCATGACCGAGGAGCCAGGGAAATTTCTGCTGTCCTTGGTGCGATATGCCCGGCCGATTGCCGAGAGAGCCGGCGATGTCTCGCCAGTATCGCCCTGAGCACCGTATCCTCTCCCGGCCTCGGCTTTTGGATTCCGGTCGTCATGCCGACTTCCCAATACAAATCTGGTGTTGATCAGCGAGACTCTGCGACAGCCATTGTCTTTTCTTTCGGTGGTACGCTTAGCAGCAGCGCTACTCCTATCACTCCGAACAGGATCACATCGTCGTAGCCGCGTGGAACCCTGTGCATGGAAGTTTCGGCTGACTGGATGAGCATGGTCGTAGAATGTGCGATGGCGTGCCACGCCGCGAAAGCAATCACGAGTCGGTATTCTACAGGTTTTCGGGCAGCTAACAGCAGAAACACTCCTAGAACGACGAGAAACGTGATGAACATTGGCTCGCATTCGTTGTCGTGCATTTCGAGCAGCCACTTGCTATGCCATAACTCAGTGCACAACGGATAGAGCAGGCAGACATAGAAAAGTCCCACCAATGCAACAACGATTTGTCGAATGCGCTTCATGAGAGACCTCCTCAACGGCGGCCAAGTGTCTCAGTAATGATAAACGCGCCAGTATTGAGAAATCCTCTCCCGCCCCGGCTTTCGGATTCCGGTCGCTATGCCGACTTGTGGGGACTAATGCTGTGCCCTCCAGCGGTTTTGACTTGAGGCGTCGGCTAAGATGTTCCTGCACTGGAGGAAAGCTTCATGCGGGCGTCAGAAAAGGACCGTCTGGCTGCTGAAGTGGGAAACTGCTGGGTGGATTTTGAGATGGCTCTTTCGGACAAACGCAAATACCCGGTGCAACAGTTTCGCCAATTTTGGGAGGCCGGGCGGCGCTATGCCGAATTGACCAAGGACGATCCGCTGATTCACCGAAGTGTAGTGGAAGCTGTTTACGGGCTGACGAATTTCGTGGTGGCCGAAAGAAAGCGAGTGCCTGAACAGATCGTTCGGGATGCTCAGCGGCTGGAGTCGTTGATCTTCGACGGGGGCGATTCATATTTCGAGGGGAACGAACCGCCTAGCCTGTAGGTAACGTTAGCAGGGCACTACCTGATCTCCCGCCCGTTTCGGCCAATGTCCGATTGGCCGACTACTCGTCCGCAATCGTGTCTCTTACTTCTCAAACCCGATGATCCCAGCTAAATTCCGAGCATTGTGGCTGAGGAGAGACATGGGTGCGAGTGAACCCATCCTGGATCGAAATCCTGATCGTTGGATTGTCTGATTTCGTAAGCAGCCGGGTGGAAGACAAGCCCTAGTGCAACTTCGCATATTCTGTTTGGGCTTGCTTCAGGATGGGGATGTCAGGGTCGGAGCTTTTCCAGAGGACGAAAAATTCTTGGTATTTTTCCCTTGCGCCGTTCATGTCTCCCGCCAGCGTATCGGAGCGAGCGAGTTGAAGTCGCGCCAGCGCCGCCAGCGGGCAATTCACCGCAACGCCGGAGTGATCCAGATACTTTTTAAACTCTTCTGCCGCCTCCTTGCCCTGATGCAACAACAAGTAGGCCTGGCCACGGACATATACGGGATAGAGCGAGCCGCCGACCTCGAATTGAGGAAGGGGAGAGCCAAGTTCGTACTCCGGTGTTGTTCGGAGGAGCTCGACGGCTCTCGCCGGATTTCCGCGATCAATCTCAATTGAAGCGTAGATGGCGGGCAACCAATAGCGATTAATGACGGTGTTGAGCGGGAAGCGTGCGGCCAAGTCGTCCGCCATGCGCTTTGCCTTGGCGGTATCTCCGATACGCGCCAGCGCTAAAGCCGCGAGAATACTCACGTCGCGCGTGGAAGCAGTAGCGAGCGCAGAGGCGGTCTCCTGCCGGGAGAGCGCGACATTGTTAAACTCTGCGTCGCGCAAGGCGAGATCCATCTGCCACGCTGCCGCCGTTTCCGGCGAATCGTCGTGTAGCGCAGAGCCGACCGCGCGCTTGGAGAGGTCTCGTGACGCTGCGAGGCGCCCGTGGAACGCTTCCGTATCGGAAGCGAACGAAAGAAGTACATCCTCGCCGGGCTTGGCGGCGGCATCGGCGATTTGTTGCTGCATCCCGGAAGCGTCGTTTTCGAGAAAGGCGACGCCATAACGGTTCCCGTGCAGGAACGGATTGTTGACCTTGTGGGCGACGGCTTGATCGTACTTTTCCTTTGCCTCTTCGAGACGCTGCAAGGCTGCGTATAAGCCTACAAGGTTGGTATAGGCGGCGGCGCTCCCTGGGTTTAGGTGGAGATCTTCAAGGCTAGCTTCGACACCTTTTTCGTATTGCCCCAAATAGGTGTAATCGACGCCCAGGTTGCCGAACGGCTCACTACTGCGCGGGTAGGTTTTGGCCC
>JBARKD010000383.1:0-5351 GCA_049800615.1 Acidobacteriaceae bacterium
CGGCTTCCTCTACTTCGCAACTCCATCCGTTTGCCAGGAAGACAACCCTGGTCCCTCAACAGAATTGTCGTCTCGACCGAAGTGGAGAGACCTGCAGTTTCCCGTCTTCCTGGGAAGCGGACGGAAGAGCGCAGACGGTGTAACGCGTAGGAGGCACAAATGAGGAACCGGCTTTTTGCGATTTGTTTCAGCCTTTTGTTTGCTACTTACGCCATGCCTGCTTCGGCGGCGTTGAACCAGCCAGTCAAGACAGCCAGCGGCATGCTGCAAGGCGTTCCGGGTAAAAATCCTTCGGTAACCGCCTTTCTGGGCGTCCCCTATGCGGCGCCACCGATCGGCAATTTGCGATGGCGAGGACCTCAGGCCGTTGCCTCCTGGGCAGGTGTTCGCCACGCAGACAAATTCGGGAACGTCTGCGTGCAAAACGCGACCAAACCGGGATCGTTTTACCAGGTGGAGTTCTACGAAAAGCCCGAGCCGGTGAGCGAAGACTGTCTTTACCTCAATGTTTGGACCGCGGCGTCTTCGGCCACGGAGAAACGTCCCGTGATGTTTTGGATTCATGGCGGAGGCTATGTCGAGGGCTCAGGCTCCCTGCCTTCCTTCAACGGCGAAAACCTGGCCGGAAAGGGCGTAGTCATCGTAACCATCAACTACCGCCTGGGCGTGTTCGGGTTTCTCGCTCATCCTGAGCTCAGCAAGGAGAGCCCGTATCACAGCTCCGGAAATTATGGACTGCTGGATCAGCTCCAGGCTCTTCGCTGGGTCAAGCAGAATATCCGGCAGTTCGGCGGCGACCCTGACAACGTCACGATTTTCGGCCAATCCGCCGGCGCATCGTCGGTCATCAATCTTTGTGCTTCGCCTCTGGCCAAGGGCTACTTTCGCAGAGCCATCGTACAAAGCGGCGGCTTCGGGCGGGGCGGCGACCGCAAGACGCAAGAAGAAGCGGGAGTGGCATTTGCCAAACGTGCCGGAGTCGATTCCATCGCCGCTTTACGGGCAAAATCCGCCGCAGAAATCCAAGGCATCGCGATACCTCCTCCTGATGGAAAGAGTGCCAACGTTTCCCGCTTCGGTCCTTATGTCGATGGCTATTTCCTCACCACCCCTCCGCTCGAGGTGTTTCAGGCAGGCAATGAAAATACTCATTCCCTGATGGCCGGTTCGCTGGCTAACGAAGGAACAACACTCGTACCAGCTCCGGTTACAGAAGCGGAGCTTAAGGCGAGAATCGAGTCCCGATACGGCGACCGCGCGGACGAGTACTTTAAAATTTACCCGGTGCACTCCGACCAGGAGGCGTGGCAGGCTTCGATCGATGCGGTGAGAGACTCTATGGCCTTCACCGCGCTCGAAATCGCCCGGGTCGACAAGCAACATCCGGTGTTTGTCTACTACTTCGACCGGCGGCCGCCGGGGCGCGATAGCGAGCGCTATGGCGCGTTTCACTCCGCCGAATTGGTCTACGTGTTTAACAATCTTGATTTTGTCAAAAGGCCCTGGACAGATACCGATCGCAAGCTGGCCGACACGATGTCGAGCTATTGGGTGAACTTTGCCACGGCCGGCGATCCCAACGGTAAAGGGCTTCCCCATTGGCCGGGGTTTGGGTCAACGCCGGAGCGCGGTCTGGAACTGGGTACGGAGGTAAAACCGGGAACTCTGCCGCCGACGGAACGACTGGACGCCCTGAAGAAGAACGGATTCACCTCCATGTTTTGAGTTCAAATTGGGACAAGTTCCCATTTGAACTCATTTCAATCTTTGTAAGATTTAGTGCTAATATGGCCGCCGTACAACTGGACTCATATTTTCTACGCGTGTAGACCCGCCGGTGCAACGGAACTCACGTGTCTCCGACATCCTATGAGACCAGTGACGAAAATTCGGATGGGAACTATGAAGGCCAAACCGGAACGTCAGGAAATCTCTCGCAAAATCGACAAGTACTGGGTCCCGATCATCGCCAGGACGATCGAACTGCTGGACTGCTTCGGCTCCGCCAACGAATCTTTGACCCTGGAAGAAGTGGTCAGGAGAACGGGAATTCCCCACACGACCGCCTACCGGATTCTGCATACGCTGGTACTGCGGGATTACCTCGCCCAGTCCGGACGCCAGTACCGGCTCAACCGGCTGCGGAGAAGACTGCGCTTCGGCTTCGCCAACCTTTCCAAACATATTTGTATTGCCATGGAAATTCAGCGCAGCCTGGAAAAAGCCACGGCAGCGGCCGGCATCGACCTGGTGGTTTGGGACAATGATCGCAACGCGGAAACCGCAATCCGCAATGCGGAGGAGATGGCGGAGAGCAAGGTGGACCTGGCGATTGAATTTCAACTCTTCGAACACGTCGCGCCGGTGATCTCCGACATTCTCTCGCGCTCGGAAATCCCTCTCATTTCCCTGGTAAATCCGCATCACGGTACGGTGTATTTCGGAGTCAACAATTACCGTGCTGGTTTTTCCGCGGGGGTTGCACTGGCGGAGTACGCGGTCAAGAACTGGAACTCGCATGTGGATACGCTGTTGCTTCTGGAGTCGCCCCGCGCCGGAAGAACCATTCAGAGCCGGCTGGTCGGTGCGGTGCAAGGCGTGCAGGAGCGTCTTGGACCTTTGCCGGAGAAAGCGATCGTGCATCTGGATGGCGGCGGAGATAAAGCCACGTCGCAAACAGCGACCGCCGCTGCCCTGAAGTCGCGGTCGAAAAAGAGGGTCCTGGTGGTCGGCATCAATGATGAGAGCGCCATCGGCGCAGTCGATGCGACAAAACAGGTGGGTAGCGGGACCGAAGTAGCCGTTGTCGGTCATGGCGGCAGCATGGAAATCATGGACATCGTGGCGAATCCGGATTCCCCCTGCATCGGAACTGTTTTCTTCCACGCAGAGCGTTACGGGACAGATCTGCTAAGCTTTGCCTTGCCGATCGTGCGCGGCAGATCAGCGCCCGTGGTTCATTACGTACCCCATGAGTTCATGGGCAAGAATGCACTGATGCGAACCCGGGGTGAGGCTCTTGCGAGCCCTTCGTAAGCGATGACCACAACCGACAGGTGAACAGTGAAGAAATTGAAGGCCGCAATTTTCGGCACTGGCTTTATGGGCCGGGTGCACACGGAAGCCCTCCGCCGTTTGGGCAATGTAGAAGTCATCGGCGTTGCCGCGCGCACTCCCGAGGCAGCGCGTAAATTCGCCGACGCCATGGCCATCGAGCGGGCGACTGCCAATTACCAGGATCTGCTGGCAGACCCGGCGCTCGATGCCGTTCATATATGTACCCCCAATGAACTGCACTTCCCCATGGCAAAAGCCGCGCTGCAGGCCGGCAAGCACGTATTGTGCGAGAAACCCCTGGCCTCGACGGTCGAAGAGGCCGAGGCCATGATCAGGCTGGCAGCGGAAAAGAAGCTGGCGAATTGCACCTTCTACAACGTGCGCGCCTACCCGCACGTACAAAATATGCGCTGCATGCGCGAAGCGGGGGAGCTAGGCGACATCCTGGCGGTACAGGGCACCTATTCGCAGGATTGGCTGCTCTACGATACAGATTGGAACTGGCGGATCGAATCGGGACCGTCGCGCACCTTTGCCGACATCGGAACGCACTGGTGTGACCTGGTCGAGTACATCACGGGCCAGCGCATCACTTCGCTGTGCGCGGATCTCAGCACCTTCCTGACCAAACGCAAGAAGCCCAGAGGATCGGTTGAGACTTTTAGCGGAAAAACGCTGCAGCCAAGCGAGTACGACGAAGTGCCCATCAAGACGGAAGACTTCGGGGCCATGATCTTTTCCCTGGGCAAGCGGGCCAAAGGCTCGCTCACGGTGAGCCAGGTTTCAGCCGGCCGCAAGAACCGCTTATTCGTCGAAATCTTCGGCACCAAAGCATCAGTCGCCTGGAATACGGAATTCCAAGATGAGCTTTGGATTGGGCATCGCAATTCACCCAACGAGATTGTAATCAAAGATCCATCGCTGCTGCCCGAAGGTGCAAAGAGCTTTGCTGACCTGCCCGGCGGCCACAGCGAAGGTTACGATGACGTGTTCAAACAAATTTTCCGCCGCTTCTACCGGCGAGTTGCCGACCCCCAGGCGCCCATCGAGTATCCGACGTTCGAAGACGGAATTCGCCAGTTGCGCGTTCTCGATGCGGTGCTGGCAAGCTCACAAAAACGAGCGTGGGTGGAGGTTCCCCAATAAGGGGAAAAGCTGGTGGCGCGCGGCGGGCGAGGCTCGAAAGAGCTTGACAAAAAACGGAGCCGATCGAGCATGGCGTCAGCAACACTGGCATTGCTGCTCGCCGTGCTCGCGTTTGTTGCGCCTGCTCTGCCCCAGCCTTCCAAGGCTGATGACAACGCTGCCTGCCTTTCCTGCCACCGCGATCAGGCTGGTTCCTACCTGCACACCGCGCATTACCTGACTTCACAGCCGGCAAACAAAAACTCCATCCTCGGGTCTTTCCGCGAAGCATCGAATGTGCTGATGATTGCCGATCCCGCAACCGCGGGCGACAATCCTGGGCTGTACTTCAAGATGGAGGCCAGACCCGACGGATTCTTCCAGACCGCATTCGCCGGCTGGCCCGGTCAACTGAAAACCAGAAGCGAAAAGATGGAGGTCGTGATCGGGTCGGGCGTGAGGGGACAAAGTTATCTCTACTGGAAGGGGGATCGACTTTTTGAACTGCCGGTAAGCTACTGGTCCGATGGAAACCGCTGGATCAATAGTCCTGGCTACAAAGACGGCACCATGAATTTTTCCCGGGCCGTCATCCCGCGTTGTCTGGAATGTCATGCCACCTCCATCAAGGCGCGTTCGCCGGACCCCCTCGGCAACGAATATGCCCCGGGCAGCCTGCTGACCGGAATCTCGTGTGAGCGCTGCCACGGGCCTGGCGCGAAGCACATTAGCTTGGCGCAAGCCAACGCGCCCGGCGCCGCACAAGCAATCCTGAACCCGGCGAAATTATCTCGCGACCGCCAGGTTGACTTATGCGCGCTTTGCCACAACGGAATCCGAACCGACGAGCTTGTGCCGGCGTTCTCGTATCAGCCTGGGCAGACGCTGGACAATTATCTCCGGCCGAACGAGGGCGACGTTGGCGCTCATCCCAACGTCCACGGAAACCAGGTGGGTCTGCTTGAGAAGAGCCGCTGTTACTTATCTTCCGCGAAGATGAGCTGCTCCACCTGCCACAATGTGCATCAGGCAGAGCGCGCGGCAGCAGCGTATTCTGACCGCTGTCTCACTTGCCACCAGGTAGAAAGCTGCGGCGTGGCAAAGACGATGGGACACAGGATTGCTGAGAACTGCATTGACTGCCACATGCCGGTGGAAGCAACAAACGC
>JBARKD010000384.1:0-5266 GCA_049800615.1 Acidobacteriaceae bacterium
TAGATCACCGGAGCGCAATGGCCTTTGGAGAGAATAAAGCGGTCGCGTTCCGGCCACGCGGGGTTGGCTGGATCATGGCGCATGATTTCGTAATAGAGCCCTACCACCAACTCAGTCGCGCTGAAGCTGCCGCCGATGTGACCGGACTTAGCCTCATGAACCATGGTCAGGATTGAGGAGCGAATCTGCAATGCCTTGGCTTTGAGAGAATCCAGGGCCTGCGGCGAAACTGCCATACGAACGCCTCTTTATGCACATCCCCTTAGGGGTGAAGTAATACCTTCAGCGCCGATCTGTCTTCGCATGCCGCAAACCCCTTCTGCCACTCTTCCAATGGCAGCTTATGCGAAATAAGATCACCCAGGCGAATCTTGCCTCGTTCCAATATCTTCAGCATACGCATCCACGTCTCTACTGTGTAACCAACGGAACCAGTCACCTGGATTTGCTTAAAGGCCGTGCTGTCAAAGGGCGTGCATATCTCCTTGCCAAAGTGCCCGACCTGGGTAAAATGTCCGAGCGGGCGAAGCGCGTTGAAGCAATTCTTCACGGAAGCAGCGGCTCCGGCACATTCAAAGGCTACATCCACTCCCAAACCATCCGTCTCTTCCTCGACATGCGCCCGAAGATTTTCCCGGCTTACGTCGATCACGGAGTCGGCTCCCAGCTGTTTCGCCAACGCCAGCCGCACCACGTCCGCCTCGGTTCCGGCGACGATCGTCTTGAATCCCGCAGCCACCAGCAGTTTCAGGCAGAGCAATCCCATGGGGCCGGGGCCTGAGACGAGCACCACGTCTCCGATGCGCAGAGGCGTCAAGTCGCACACCGCATGGACCGCGGCCGCGAACGGCTCGCAGACCGCGCCCTCTTCCGTGGGAAAGTCAGCAGAAAGCGGGAACAGCTGGTCTGGTCGAACCACCACAAAGCGTGTGAAGGCGCCATTCACCCCGTGGCCCATGCCCCGCCGCTCCGTGCAAAACATAAACTGGCCGTGGCGGCAGTAAACGCAATGACCGCAGGTAACCGCAGTGGCTCCAAGAATGCAATACCGGTCTCCTGCTCTGAGGCCGCGTACATTCCTTCCCGTCTCCACGATCGACGCCGCCATTTCATGCCCAAGAATGACCGGCGGAAAATTGCGAAAGGTGTCATGAAGAACGTGCAGGTCGGTCCCACAGACCCCACACCAGGCAACCTCGAGTTTTACCTGGTTTGGCCCGCAACACGGTTCTTCAACCTCACGGATCTCGACGTTTCCGGGACCTTTGGCGAATTTTACGAGAGCTTTCATTTTGGGCACGCGCTCACCAGGCAGAAATCGGACTTCTGTGAAACTCTCAGCCACTAGTAATGTAACTGCGCCAGATACTTCTTGGTTTCCAATACCTGCTGCGGCGCTTTTGGACTTTCATCCTCGAGGAAGTAGAGCTTCACACCCGCCCGGACTGCGGCGCGAAAAATAGCCGGCCAGTTTAGCTCGCCACTTCCCAGGCTGACGCTGGTGATGTCGGGCGCTGTCCCCGTCAAATCGTTCGGTGTCCCTTTGGCTATATCTTTCAAGTGCATGATGTCAAAGCGTCCGGGATACTTCTCGAGATAGGTCACCGGGTCAGCTCCTCCATGCGCGAACCAGAATGCGTCGAGCTCAATGGTCACGTATTCCCGCTTGGTTTCGTCCATCAGTACATCGAAGAGCGTCGCGTTGGGAGTGTGAACGAACTCAAATCCATGCGGATGGTAGCCGAAGCGGCGGCCCTGCTCTTTGAGCTTCGCTCCCCATTCATTGAAATCGGCTGTTGCTTTATAGACGTCGTCAGCGGTAAGCCCGCCCACGTGCGGGATGCCGGAGGTAAGTACGTAGCTTGCCCCCAACGTCCTTGCATCGCTCATGACGCTCTCGAAATCTCCTTTGAGCCTCTTGTAGTCGGCAATCAGGCTCACACACGTCAGGTCATGTTTCTCGAGGAGACCGTGGAATTCTTCTGCCGAGCGGCCATAGAAACTCGCCGTCTCCACCACTTTGAATCCAAGCCTGCGTATCTGGGCCAGTGTGCCGGCCAGGTCTTTTTCCAACAGATGACGATAGGTCCACAGCTCCATCCCCACCGGAAGATGAAACAGGGTGACCTTCACGGTCGCTGCTGTCTGTGGCTTCCACGGACGCACCTTGCCCGTACCGTTATTCAGCCATACATCCACCCGGGGTGCGCTCCACGCATACGGTTTCTGCAGCAGGTCCAGGTCCCCGTCTCCGTCAAAGTCGGCGATCCGGCCATCGTGCCAACCTTCCCCTTGAGTGAGGACAGTGGTTCGAAACGTGCCGTCTCCATTGCCATACAAGATCCAGGTCGTAGCTTCCGGATTGTCTGAAGTGTTCGGTTTTGTCGTCCACTTTCCTTGTTCGCCGACCAGAATATCCAGATTCCCGTCACCGTCAATGTCTCCGATGTCGAGGGTGTGCCCATGGCTCAAATCCCTATCCAGCAGTTTGCGCCCTACCCAGGAGCTCTCATCCGCCGGGTCGCCCGTGCACTCATAGATCATCAGTGGACCGCTACCATCTCCCGGCGCGATCACGATCTGGGGATACTTGCCCGGCTTGAACCTGCCCGCGCGGATCCTGCCCCCGATCTGCCCCACCTTGATCGGTTTGAATCGATCGCCACCCTCATGTTTGAACCAATAGTTACCGGCCAGCAGGTCCAGTTTTCCGTCCCCGTCAATGTCGTAGGCGTCCATGCCCTCCGCATAGAGCGCCGCCTTTTGTACCCCTTCTCCTGCATTCCCCACAAAAATCGGTGTCAGCGTCCAGGGGCCGGAATTTCGCGGATCTTCGGGAATCCGGGCGAGAAAAAGCGTTTTGGCTCCCTGGTTCCAAAAGATCAGCTGCGGTTTTCCTGTGCCCTCGACATCGGCAAAAATCATGTCGTGGTGCTGGTGGGCGCCCCCCTCCTTGATAATGTGCCGCTTCCACGGTATGTCGGGGTCGAAGTTTGGATACGGGTTCTCCCACCACCAGAGGTTGCCCCCCTGGTAGTCGTTTCCGAAGATGATGTCGGTATGGCCGTCGCCGTCGACGTCAAATGCGGTTCCGCCTGCCTCCAGCGGCAAAAATTCGTTTTCAACCACATAGCGGTCCCATCCTGTGGGCGTTCGGCGATACCACACCAGCGCCGGACCAGTTACCCGGAAACTCAGCACAAAATCTGTAGCCGGAGAATCTTTGTCGAACTTTCCAATGGTGTCGCCGGTTTGCTCTCGCGACGTACTCGGCACGGGCAGCTCACCCCGGGTGCTGGACATACGCACCCAATGAATGTTGTGCTCGGCGGCCGAGAGGCGCATAGGCAAACCTTCCAACGCACATGCTGCCGCAAGGGCAGCTCCGCCGCGAATAAATCCTCTGCGTTCCAATCGCTCTACCCGCCTCTGCTCTCAATTTACGGTCCGAGTGTAGTTGTGGCCGCCGCCCTTGCCAAGTAAATCTTGGTAACGCCGGAAGCCCCCGGCCTTTAACGCAGCCGCTAACCTGCTTTTACGTTCACTTAACCCTGCTCCCGTTGACCGGCGATACCTGCGAGGGGTACAAGAAAGCCGCTGGTAAAAGACACAAGATTTGCATTCTGGTTTCAGATTATTCCCACTCATCTCTGATCGTGTAGAGCGCCGGTCAGGGGGCCATGCAGGCCGATCAATAGGCCGCAAATAAATGGAGAAAAACCGTGTACAGGACAGACATGCTGAAGAGAACATTTCCGTTGAGCCAGTGCGTCGCGAACCTATTGACATTAGTTCTAGTTGCCGGCTTGAGTAACGCCTATTGCCACGGCCAGGCAGGCCGGGGGGCAATCAGCGGTACGGTTACCGACAGTACGAACGCGCTCGTTGGGGGCGCAAGCGTGTCCCTCACTGCCACAGCTACAAACACGGTTCGCACCATGACAACGGGTTCGAGTGGCCTCTACACATTCTCCGCGCTTGTTCCTGGAACCTACGACCTCACCGTTCAGGATGCCGGCTTCGACAAATCGATCAATCAAGCGATCCTCGTCGAGGCTGATCGAGTGACGACTGTCGATGTTCATTTGTCTCCCGGTCAACAGACCCAGACTGTGAATGTAAGTGCGACGGAAACGCCGCTCCTCAACACCACCGATTCCACCGTCAGTACGGAAATAGATAACAAGACGATTGAAAGTGTCCCTCTTAACGGAAGAGACCTCTTTTTCCTGGCTCAACTCAGCGCCAGTGTTATCCCTGCGAATGGTTCTCTGAACTCAACCGGCGAGTTCAACCGCCCCGGACTTGGTATTTCTGCATTCCGCATCAATGGGCTGCAAGAGGGCTCCCTCACCTATATTCTCGACGGCAGCCCTTTGACTGTGCTCGGCTACGGTACGTCGTCCAGCTCTCCCGCCTTCACGCCCGCGCTGGATAGCACACAGGAATTCAGGTTAGAGACGAATAACAGTCCGGCCACGGCGCCCAGCAGCGGCTCAGGAGTGATGAGCCTGGTCAGCAAATCGGGAACCGACATTTTCCATGGAAGTGCATTTTTCTTCGAACGGCCCAACTCGCTCGACGCGAATGATCCCTTCAACAAAGCCGCTCAACTGGAGGCCGACACGGCCAACACCCCGCCACCCTTCCAACGCAAGCAGTGGGGCGGTAGCGTCGGCGGGCCCATCCGCAAAGACAAGCTTTTCTTCTTCGGCGATTACGAAAGCACTCGTGCCTCAGGCGTGTATACAGAAACCACCACGGTTCCCACCCAGGCTGAGAGAACGGGAGATTTTTCCGATGTTCCGACGATTTACAACCCCTTCAATGTGGACGCGACCGGCAAGCGAGTGCCATTCAGCGGCAACCAAATCCCCGCTTCTTTGCAGGATGCAGTGGCGCTCAACATGTCCAAGTACTACCCCTCACCCAACAGTGCCGGAGAGGGTCAATACCACATCAACAATTACTTCGACGCGAGCTCGTACCCCGACAATGCGGATAAATTCGATGTCCGGCTTGATTACTACCTGAACAGCAGGCAAACGATATTCGGGCGATACTCCTTTGCCGATACCACGTTTGGAGCGCCCGATCATTTTCACAATGGCGCCGACCCTGGTTACTACCTGAACGACACGCGCGGCCAGAATGTTTTGATGGCTTACAACTTCACCATCAATCCAACCACGCTGCTGCAGGTACGGTATTCGTTCCTCCGCCATGCGGAGAACCAGCCTCCTTCGCCGAAACTGCAGAGCACCAG
>JBARKD010000385.1:0-8806 GCA_049800615.1 Acidobacteriaceae bacterium
GCCCGGCACCCCATCCGTCAACGGATACACGGACGGGCTGCTTTATAGCAATCCCAATGCCTTGAATTCCGGCAATGCGAATGGCGCAGTCAACCCATTCCGCCTCGATCGCTCGCAAGCCTCAACCGCCGATCAGGATCACGACTACACCCCGGAACAGCAGGCATTTGATAACGGCCTGATGGACCTGTTCCCCAAGTACACCGGCACCCCTGGTCCTCCGCCGAACGGTCAGACAACCACCGGCCTGGTGATGGGCTACTATGACGGCAACACCGTCACCGCCTACTGGAACTACGCTCAGCGCTTTGCTATGAGCGACAACTCCTTCGGCACGAATTTTGGTCCGTCTACCGACGGGGCACTGAACCTGATTTCCGGCCAGCTCAATGGCGTCGGTGACCAAGTCAATGCCGGCGGTGACGTAATCGGAGACGGTCACAGCGGCTTCACGCTGATCAGTGACGCTGACCCGGTTGGCGATACCTGCTCCACCACCACGGGTGCACAGGTCTCGATGACCGGACAGAACATCGGCGACTTGCTCAATGCCGCAGGCGTCACCTGGGGCTTTTTCGAGGGCGGTTTTGATCTCGGCGTTAAGAACCCCAACGGCACCACCGGATGCGCCCGCAGTACCACTTCGACCGTCACCATGAGCGCGAAGGCTGATTACATTCCTCACCATCAGCCGTTTCAGTACTATGCGTCCACCCAGAACCTCCATCACGTGCGGCCGACTTCCCCGAGCACTGTCGGCACGGCAGGCGATCCGGCGAATCACCAGTACGATACGCACGACTTTTTCGACGCGGTTAATGCCGGTAACTACCCGGCTGTCAGCTTTCTGAAGGCGCCGGGCTATCAGGACGGCCACGCCGGCTACTCCGATCCGTTGGATGAGCAGGTGTTCGTGACCACTGTCATCAACTTCCTCATGCAGCAGAAGGACTGGGCGAGCACCGCCGTGGTCATCTCCTATGACGACTCGGACGGTTGGTACGACCACCAGATGGGCCCCATCGTCAACCAATCCGCCACCAGTGCCGATGCCCTTACCGGTCCCGGCCTGTGCGGATCCGGAACCAACGCCTTGGCCGGTGTGACGGCTGAGCATGTCCAGGGCCGTTGCGGCTATGGTCCCCGTCTTCCTATGCTTGTCATCTCTCCCTACTCCAAGCAAAACTTTGTCGATCACAACGTGACCGATCAAACATCGATCCTGCGGTTCATTGAAGACAACTGGGTGGGCGGCCAGCGGATCACCGGATCCTTTGACGCGCTCGCTGGGCGTTTGAACACTTTCTTCGACTTCAAAAATCCGGACACGACACAGTACATTCTCGACAGCTCCACTGGCTTGGTGGTCAAGTAAGCGGTCGAATCAACTCTATTCGTTTACCAGGGCAAAGGGCTTCGTCCCTTTGCCCTCTTATTTTATGTTTGCTTGTAGTGAGGCTCGAATTTTGATCACACGTCGCAGGTTCCTGGAGCGGGCCGGCATATTGGCCGCCGGGATGTCTGTTAATAAGCTCCCTCCTGGTCAGCCATCACCGACAACGCTTGATCCTGACAAATTAAGCCCCTGGGTCGATCCGCTGCCCATTCCTCAGATTGCGCAGCCAAGCGGGACGCACCCATGCCCGGACGATCCATCGCTCAACCTTCCTTACTACCGGGTGGCCATGCGGCCGGTTGAGTGCAAAGTGCATCGCGACTTGCCTCCCACTCGCATGTGGGGTTTCGGCAGCTCCTCGCCTGGACCGACATTCGAAGTCCGAAGCAATCAGGGAATCATCGTCGAATGGGTGAATGACCTGCCCCACCGCCATTTTCTGCCCATCGACCATAACCTGCACGGAGCCGAAGCCAGTCTTCCCGAGGTCCGCAGCGTCATCCATCTTCATGGTGGCAAGACGCCGCCGCATAGCGACGGCTACCCCGAGCACTGGTATGTTCCCGGCAAATCAGCGACCTTCTACTATCCCAACCGGCAGGATGCGGCCACGCTCTTCTATCACGATCACACGATGGGCATTAACCGTTTGAACATCTATGCGGGTCTGCAGGGCATGTATTTCATCCGCAGCGAAGCAGAGGATGCGCTTGCGCTCCCGCAGGGTAAATACGAGATACCGCTGCTGGTATACGATCGCTATCTTCTTCCCGACGGCCAGCTTGAATATCCTGTCTCTCCCAAGCCGGGAGCGCCCTGGGTCCCCGAGGTATTCGGCAATGCCATGCTCGTGAACGGCAAGCTCTTCCCTTACGTTGAGGTCGAACCACGCAAGTATCGACTGCGCATCTTGAATGGCTGCAACGGCCGCTTCTACCGTTTTTCTTTTGGAAAGCTGCTTCCCTTTCAACAAATCGGTACCGAACAAGGATTTTTTCAGTCTCCGGTCACTGCCCAGAGGGTCTTGTTGGCCCCGGCGGAGCGCGTGGATCTGATCTTCGACTTCGCGCCCCACGCGGGAGAAAACATTCTGCTGCGCAGCGACGCGTTTGACATCGTGCAATTCCGCGTCGCGGCCAAAGGCGCTCCTGATACGGCTTCCCTGCCTCCGAGCCTGCATTCCTACGAGAAAATTCCTGAAAGCCGCGCCGTCAAAACCCGTCGCCTCACCCTGGATGAAAATATGGATCTGGTGCAGCAGTCGATGGGCATGTTGCTGAACAACACTCCCTGGCACATGCCGGTGACCGAAAAGCCAGTCCTGAACACGACCGAGATTTGGGAATTGGTGAATCTCACAGAGGATTCGCACCCCATTCATCTTCACCTGGTCCGCTTTCAGATACTGGACCGGCGCCCCTTCTCTACCTACGATTTTCAGGACAAAGGGACGGTCCGCTTCACTGGACCGGCGATCCCGCCCGCACCCACGGAAAGCGGCTGGAAAGACACGGTCCGCGCGGATCCAGGCATGATCACCCGCATCATCATCCCCTTTGAAGGCTATGCCGGCCGCTACGTGTGGCACTGTCACATCCTGGAGCACGAGGACAACGAGATGATGCGGCCGTTAGAGGTGGTCGCTTCCTGAGAACTGCGCACTGAGTCCGAGGGACTTCAGTCCTGGGTAAACCCCGATCGAACGCGATCCAGTCCCGCAAGGGACGGCTGAAAATAGCCAGGACTTCAGTCCTGGGTAAACCTCAGTGCGCAGTTCTCACGCCGACGCTAACGTCCCATCCCCCCAAGCAAAAAAACCGATAGGTTCCCGCGATGCCATGGGCCTCTGGCAGAGAATGAATCATGGCCGAAATACGCATGGACAAATGGCTGTGGGCGGCAAGATTTTTCAAGACCCGATCCCTGGCGGCGCGGGCCTGTGAGTTGGGCCGCGTGACATCAAATGGCCAACCGGCGAAAAGCGCGCGCCCGGTTCGCGTGGGCGATCTGCTACAAGTAAAGAACGAAAGCGGCGAATTCACCGTGGAGGTGCTCATCCTGAGCGAGGTACGGGGACCAGCGGCTCAAGCGCAAACACTTTATCGCGAAAGCGAAGCAAGCAAAGCGTTGCGCCTGCAAGCGGCAGAAGCACGAAAAGCGATGCCGCGCTGGGAGCTCATGGGTGACGGTAAACCCTCCAAGCGAAACCGTCGTGCACTCGACCGGTGGCGGGGCAGAGCTTGACGTCTCCGCGCAACACTCGCTCGCCCACCGCCGCCGTGCTGGGCGAAATCGGCTTGCCCGAGGCTGTCTCGCAAATCGCTTCCCGTTCATGGGACGCCATCATCGTAGGCGCCGGTCATAACGGTCTGGCATGCGCGGCCTACCTTGCGCGCGCGGGAAAACGTGTACTGGTGCTCGAGAGCCGGTCCCGTGTGGGCGGCGCCTGCACGATTGAGGAGCCCTTCCCCGGAGTCCTGATGTCGCCCTGTGCCTACCTCGCCGGGCTCCTGCATCCGCTGGTCGTGGAGGAGCTGAACCTGCGCGCGCGCGGCTTTCACTGGACCCCGGCCTCCAACGGTCTCTTTGTCCCCTTCCTCGATGGAAGCAGCGTGCAGCTATGGGACGATGACGATGCATGTGAAGAGGAAATCCGGCGCTTTTCGCCCAGCGACGTAAAGGGCTGGAAAGCCATGAGCGCTGTGATCCGCCGTCTGCGTGATGCCCTTCGCCCGGCTGGAGATCGCGACGTATGGATCCGCGATGCTCCCTCCCAGGAAGAAATCCATCGTCGCCTCGGGAATGACCAGGAAACTGCCAACGTGCTCTTTAACTGGTCAATGGCGGAGTTCGTCGCCCATTACATCGAGGACGAGCGGCTGCAAGCCGCCTACCTTGGCCAGGGAGTCATCGGCACGAATGCCAGCCCGTTTGATCCCGGCACGGCCTCGATTCGTTATCACCATGCCTCCGGACGCCTCGGCGGCATGCCTGGCATGTGGGGCTATGTGCAAGGCGGTATGGGGATGGTCTCCTTCTACCTCTGCGATGCTGCGCGCGAAGCGGGGGCCGTGGTGGCTGCGGGAGTTCCCGTCGCGGAAATTCAGCCTGGCCAAGGTGTGGTGCTGGAGGGAGGCGAGCGCATCGCAGCTGCAGTCGTCATCTCCAATGCGGACCCGGTCGTCACCCTGCGGCTGCTGGGCGCCGCGGCAAGCGGCGACTTCCGTTGCCAGGTCGAGCAACTGCCGATTCAAGGCTGCACCGTAAAGCTGAATGTGTTGCTGCGCGAGTTGCCCGACTTTGTTGCCCGTCCCGGCCAGCGACAGCCTCATCACTACGGCCAGATCAATGCACCGCTCACCCACGCGGAATGGAAAGCCGCCTTTGCTGCCAGCAGGAAGGGCGAATTACCCGAGCGCCTGTGGTGCGAGATCTACTTCCAAAGCGTGCACGACGCAAGCGTGGTTCCTGACGGCCTGCATGTCATGAGCGTGTTTGCGCAATATGTGCCCTACGCCTTCGCCGCGGGTTCCTGGGATGATCACCGTGACCGGGTGCGCCAGGCCGCCTTCGAATCGCTCGGCCGCTTTTGCTCCAACATCCCCGGAGCGGTGGTGGAAGCCCAGGTATTAGGTCCGCCGGATATCGAACAGAAAGTCGGCCTTACCGGTGGACATATTTTTCAGGGCGAGTGCCTGCCGCCTTACATGTGGAGCCGACGCTTCGCTGCCCGAACCTCCATGCCTGGCTTTTATCTTTGCGGCGCCTGTACCCATCCTGGTGGAAGCGTGATCGCGATCAACGGCCGCAACGCGGCCATGGCCGTGCTCAAAGACATGAGCCATGGAAACTGAGAAGCTAAGAAAAGCACTCGGCATTCGCGATGTATTTCTGTTCTACATCGTAAGCGGCCTGAGCCTGCGTTGGATCGCCACCGCGTCAACGTTAGGACCGGCCGCCATCGTCATCTGGATCCTGGCATTCCTGGGATTCTTTCTCCCTTTGGCGGTCAGCGTTCTCGATCTCTCTTCCCGCTATCCGCAGGAGGGAGGTCTCTATGTCTGGACTCGCGAAGCTTACGGCGAATTTGCCGGCTTTATGGCTGCGTGGAGTTATTGGATGAGCAACCTGCCCTATTTCGCATCGGTACTCTACTTTGCGGCCAGCAGCCTGCTCTTTGTGGGACCGCACTCACGCCATCTCGAAAACGCAAACACTTATTTTCTGCTATTCACGACCGCCGTGCTGGTGTTGATCACCGTTCTCAATGTCGTCGGCCTGGAAGTTGGCAAATGGATCAACAATCTTGGCGCCGTCGGCATGGCAGTGCCGCTCCTCGTCCTGATCGCTTTGGGCGCAATATCTTTTTTCCGCTTTGGCTCCGCCACGCATTTCACCCTCGCGGGCGCCATTCCGCGGGTTCAGGTGCGCGACCTGGTCTTTTGGTCCACCATCTTCTTCGCCTTCAGCGGTTGCGAATGCGCGTCGTTCATGGGCGATGAGATCAAAGACGCACGCCGTGTCGTCCCCCCTGCTCTATTGCTTGCCGGCATCGTAATCACCCTTGGATACCTGGCGGGAACGGTGTCTATGCTTGTTGCGCTGCCGGCAAACCGCATTAGCGGTTTGGGAGGCTTTATGACGACGATTGACTTTCTCTGCCGTCACCTTGGCCTGGCTGTACTGATCGCACCGGTCGCTCTGCTGGTTGGCGTCAGCAATGTAGGTGCAGCCGCTGCCTACCTCTCTTCGACGGCGCGGTTGCCGTTCGTTGTCGGCATCGACCACTACCTGCCTGCAGTCTTCGGCCGGATTCACCCGCGCTGGAGGACCCCGTACATCGCCCTGATCGTGTATGGTTCAGCCGGAATCCTTTTCGGCGTGCTTAGCCAGGCCGGCACCAGCGTCCAATCCGCCTATCAATTGTTGGTTGCCATGAGCTTCATCACCTACTTCATTCCGTATCTGCTGGTCTTTGCGTCCATGATCCGGCTGCAATCAAGGCCCTATCCCGAGGGCGCATTTCGCCTCCCAGGTGGAAAGCGTGTAGCCATTCCGCTGGCTTGCGTAGGTTTCTTCACCACGGCCCTAGCCATCGTGCTCGCGGCGTTCCCTGCAGAGGATGAACGCTATCCCGGAACGGCGCTGTTCAAGATTGTCGCTATGACCCTGGTGGTGCTCATTGCAGGCGTGGCGGTGTACTTGCGCGGGCAGCGGTCTATCAGCCGGGCCGCGGCTCTCAGCGGGGAGACCGCGCAATGAACGAATCTGTTTCTGACCTGCTCGCTCTCTACGACGACGAGGCGCCTCTCGAATACGCGTATACCATTCCCGCGCCCTGGTACACGGATGAGCGCATTGCCGCTCTGGAGCGGCAACAGGTATTTGGCAGCAACTGGATCGCTATTGGGCGCTCCGACCAGGTCGCCGATGCGGGACAATTTTTCACGGCCGATCTGGCGGGTGAACCCCTGGTTGTCGTTCGCGGGGCTGACGGCCGCTTACGCGCCTTCTACAACGTTTGCCGCCATCATGCTGCGGCCGTGATGACCGCACCCTGTGGGGTAGCCGAGCATCTGCGCTGCCCCTACCATGGTTGGACTTATGGTCTGGATGGCTCGCTCAAGGGCGCGCCTGAGTTTGCCGGCGTATGCAATTTCGAACGGGCTGATTACGGGTTGGCGCCCGTGCAGATCGCGGCATGGGAAAGCTTCGTTTTCGTAAACCTCGATATCCAGGCGCCGCCGCTCGAAGATTTTCTGGGAAATTTGGCCCAGCGAATCTCAGTTTCCAGCCTGCGCTTCTTTACCCGCAAGAGCTATACGTTGGCCTGCAATTGGAAGGTTTACGTCGATAACTATCTGGACGGCGGATACCACGTGCCCCATCTGCACACGGCTCTCAACAGTGTGCTCGACTACAAGGAATACACGATTGAAAATGGGCCGAACTACACGCTGCAATCGAGCCCGCTGGTCGCGTCCTCAGACCGGACGGTGGCGCAGACCCGAACCGGTGATCGTGCCGAGTACTACTGGCTCTATCCCAATTTCATGATCAACATTTACGCCGGAGTCCTGGACACAAACCTTGTTCTTCCGCTTGGTCAGGATGAGTGCCTGGTCGTGTTTGATTTCTATTTTGCCGATTCTACTCCTGAGTACAAAGCGGAGAGCGTTGCGGTGAGTGACCGCGTGCAGGGAGAGGACGTGGATATCTGCGAGTCCGTGCAACGCGGCTTACGCTCACGCGCTTATAGCGCAGGCCGTCTTTCGGTGCGGCGCGAAGCCGGGGAGCACCTCTTCCACCGCCTGCTCGCCCGAGACCTCAAGCGGCTGCCCTTGGAATAGAGAGGCGAAGCTTTGTCGCCCCAGCGAGCCGGTCACTCAATTGGAACCGCGGGCTTCCCTTTGTCATCCCGAGCGTAGCCGAGGAATCTGCAGTTTGCTAATCCGGCCACTGCTCTCAATGGAAGCGCAGCCCCACCCTTTGTCATTCCGAGCGTAGCCGAGGAATCTGCAGTTTGCCCCTCTGGCCACTGCTCTCAATGAAAGCGCAGCCCTACCCTTTGTCATTCCGAGCGAAGCCGAGGAATCTGCAGTTTGCTGATCCGGCCACTGCTTTCAATGGAAGCGCAGCCCCACCCTTTGTCATCCCGAGAACCTGTGACTCTTTTGTTTTGAAGGGGCGGGGCTTCAGCCCCGCCGTCAAATCGAACAGAAGACCGGCTTCAGCCGCTGAGGGTATATTTTCCATCTGCAGGCAGAATTGTCATCCTGAGCGAAGCCGAGGGATCTGCAGTCTGCCCCTTCAGCCACCACTCTCCCTGAAAGCAGCAACCCAACCCTTTGTCACCCCGAAATCGCGCTGTCGGCGATCGCCAGGGCCTGATCTAGCTGCTCGACGGCAAGGTCGATCTCCGCCTTCTCGATAATCAAAGGTGGCGCAATCACGAGATGGCTAATCCATGCCTGAAGGGAGACGCCGCGCTTCATCATGTCCGCGGCAATGCGGTCAACCACAGTTACCTTTCCATCCACCTTGTCCTGCTTGGTGTTGAAAGGCGTCTTCTCGACCTGGTCTCTTACCATTTCCAGCGCCCAGAACAAACCCAGGCCGCGTACTTCGCCAATAGAGGGATGCTTGGGCTGCAGAGCATGAAGCTTCCCCCCCAGATACTTGCCCATTTCGCGGGCGCGGTTCACCAGGTCGAGCCGCTTCATCTCGTTAATCGCCGCAACCGCGGGCAGCAGGGTGATCGGGTGCGCTTCATACGTATGACCATGGGCGAAGAAATGATCTTCGAAGTATTCAGCAATCTTGCCCGTAGTCGCGCAGAGCCCAAGCGGCACGTAGGCCGACGTAATGCCCTTGGCGGTACACAGGATATCCGGCTTGACGCCCCAATTG
>JBARKD010000386.1:0-4094 GCA_049800615.1 Acidobacteriaceae bacterium
CGACAGCACGTCAAAATAAGCCGCCAACCAGCCCTTATCTTTGGCCAGCAACCGCTCGACAAAAGCGGCCGGGGATGTGGGGCTCGCTCCAACCAAGTCCTTCCATGCCGGCTCTGCAGTCGCCCCTCCCGGCACGATGACTCGCCCGGCGCTGATGCAGAGGCTTCTCCCGTAGAAATCAAGCACTGGGGCATAGGGAAGCAGTTTCCCAATCCCAATCGAACGCTGCAAGGACTTACTGGTTTCAGGGTCGACTTTGGAAAGCGCCCAATACAAGCGTGCAACTGATTGATCGTTGAGCAGCGTGTCAACCAGATCCTTGCTGCTTTCTTTGTGATTCGTCCTGCTGGCGCGGGTCCAGTCGCTTTCGGCGAACAGCACCGGCACAGCAGCAGGGGGGAACGAGTACTCGAAGGGTTTACCACCCTGCAATGTCTGCTCCAGTTCAGGAAGCGGAAATCCGGAATCGATGGCAAGGAATGCCCTTTCAGAGTCCTCCGTCTGCAAGGAGGTGCCAGGCTCCCCGCAATTGGGCCGGGCGCGATAACCCAGAATTCGCAGAAGGGGTCTGGCGTCATCGCAATTCGTAACGCGAATAGTCATGCCGTCGCTCGCCGCCAAGTTTGACAGCTCCCTGGCCTGCACGACATATCGCCTCAGCAGGATCAGGAACTCCGTCGGGCGGGTCGAACCTTCATAGCCTTGGGTGACCACGTTTCGGCTCAGAAGTGGCAGGACTTCTTCCGGCGTAATTTTTTGACTGATTCCCGCCATCCGCAGAAACGATCGCAGAGCGCCTGGAATCATGAACTGCGACGAAGCCGAGAGTCCTCCATCCGGGGAGGAAGAGACCGCCGCTACGTCGGAATGCGTCGAAGAGGTGGCGGAAGGCTGTTCCGCAGACAGGTTGCAGCTAACCAATGAGAACGCGACGACGAGGTAAAGCCAACGAAGAGATTTCACGGCTGGATTCCTTCGGAGCCGGTGAGCCGTCACATAACCTGGAATCTCTTCGCGGAAGGCAGGGGGTGTCTTCTATTCGCGAAATCGAAATGCCCCAGATCCAGCCTTTGTGAAAACCGAGCCGCTCCACTTCAATGTCGGCAAAAATACTCCATCTCCGGTGACAAGCCAAGCTTTTTTTGAATTTTTTCCTCTGCAGGACCGCTGCGGGAAGATAACTGGATCGAATAATCCCAAGGTTGGGCCAAAATCGCGATTTTCGGCCTTTAA
This sequence comes from Acidobacteriaceae bacterium, assembly GCA_049800615.1. Lineage (GTDB taxonomy): Bacteria > Acidobacteriota > Terriglobia > Terriglobales > Acidobacteriaceae > PALSA-350. The sequence continues at coordinate 1,234 of JBARKD010000386.1, forward strand.
GTTGGATGAAGACTGGCTCCCGCGCCCTTTGCTGGGAGCAAGGGAGCCGACCTCTCTGTTAACAGGATTTTGGCCATCGCGTCATTACTCATTTGGCTAATCGGGTCAGTACTTAATAGACCACGACGGTAAAATTGGTTGTCTGATAGTCGCCCCCGTCCGTGTAGAGGGCCACCCCTAGGAACGAATTTCCCGAGATCGTATCGGCGTAGGCATCCGCAATGATCGCACCGTTATTACCATCCACAAAGAAAGGTTCTGCGCTTACGCTAAAGAAACGGTCGTCGATTTCAAAGCCAAAATCGATGTCATATCGCGCATAGGCGCGCTCAATAAGATTGAACCCGCATGGCGGTGTGGTAGCGCTGCTGCCGGGAAGTGTGGAATTAAAACAGTGGATAATCTTGTAAGGAGCACCTGCTCCCTGGACACTTACCAGCGCCTTGGCCCAGCCGCCGCTGCCGCGATCCTGTTGAGCGTTGCCAGAGGCGGAAAAAGCCCAGCCCTGGCCGTTCAGCGTCTTTCCCGTCACCCCGATGCCGGAGGATCCCGTAGTTTCGCCAATCACCCCCACGCCCGACGCGCCGGGAGCAAGGCCGAATACACCCCGTCCGTTAGCGGAAGCGGATTGCCCAATTACGCCAAAAGTGAATCCGGCTGCGCCGGTGGCGGTGGCCGAACCCTCAACAGCCGCGATCGAGTTGCCCGTCCCGGTCATAGTGCTGGAAACGCCGCCGGTTAAGGCAACGGTCGTTACTGTGGAGGCGCCCACATTGCCATTGGCACTCACATTCCCGCTGGCATCGAGGTCGCCACCGGCACTGATCGTGCCTGTTGCCGTCTCACTTCCGGCAATCTTCACGCTACCATTGGCCTGGGTCATGATTGAGTCCATGACCTTGGCGCTGCCGCCATTGCTGGCGAAAAGGGGAACATGGCCATTCTTGCAAGCTGTACTGGAGGAGCAAACGATGGTATTCTGCGCCGCTGCAGCTGCAGGCTGGCTCGATCCTGTCCCGGAAGCGGGAGCGGACACGAAGGCCGAGGCCGGCTTGCCTCCGAGGGTCTCGGCGTCCGCTGCCTTTAGCGCGTAGGGTACGCTCACAAGAAGCGTGCGGACGCGCTCCGCTTGGCCATTGACCTGTACGGCAAGCCAGCGCGCTTCGCCGGTCATGAAAACTCCTGGGGGCAGTCCGAGGGCGCTGGCCGAACCTAACATGACCGAGTAGCGTCCGTTGCCGTCGGCCTGCACGTTCTGAGTCTCCGTCCAGAGGGGGGCGCCACCGCTTTCTTCCTTGTAGAGCAAGAAAGTCAAACCCTGACTGCCGGTCAGAGGCGCGCCGTCAGCGGCGGACAGAGTAGCGGTGAATTTCACTAACGAAGGAACGACATTGGCGCTGGCCGTTTGCTGGGCTATCGCGGGAATACCGCAGCAAATCAAAAGAAAACACAGCGCGAGACGTATGTTGGTTCGGTTGAGTCGGAACATGGCATCCTCCTGTCTCTTAACAGCGCAAACGGGCGGAGGATTCGATCATCGTTTAGCAAGAAAATCTGCAGGGGTCCTTAAATCTCTTACGCACATCGTTTAAGATCGGCTGCGAAAGACTGATCGGAGATGTATGAACGTGCACCTGGTCGACGGGACCTATGAATTGTTCCGCTATTTTTTTGCTGTGCCAGCTGCGGCAGACGTGGAGGGACGGGAAGTCGGCGCGGTGCGTGGTGTCCTGGCTTCGATTTTGTCGATGATTGAAAGTGGCGCAACCCACATCGGTGTCGCAACCGATCATGTCGTGGAATCGTTCCGCAACGAACTTTATTCCGGATATAAGACCAGCGAAGGTGTGCCGGCGGAGTTGCTATCGCAGTTTCCGATTCTCGAGGAAACACTGGAAGCAATGGGAGTCGTCGTGTGGCCCATGGTCTACTATGAGGCGGATGATGCGCTCGCCTCTGCCGCTGGAAAAGCTGCGCTGGATGACCAGGTGACGCAGGTCCTCATCTGTACTCCGGACAAGGATCTCGGCCAGTGCGTGGTGGGTACACGAGTCGTTCAACTGGACCGCAGGCGTGAAATCTTGCGCGATGCAGCCGGCGTTGTGGCCAAGTTCGGTGTAAAACCCCAATCCATTCCGGACTATCTGGCCGTGGTCGGTGACAGTGCCGATGGCTTCCCGGGCTTGCCCGGATGGGGCGCAAAGGCTGCGGCTCTTACCTTATCTCAGTATTCCCACCTGGAAGACATTCCGAAGAATTGGCAAGACTGGCATCCGTCGATTCGCAGGTCTCGCATGCTCGCCGAATCGCTTTTCAATGGATGGAACGACGCTCTCTTGTTCCGCACACTCGCAACTTTGAGACTGGATGTGCCAGTCTTCGATACGGTCGAGGATCTTCGTTGGAAAGGACCGCAAGCGAATTTTTCGGAGCACTGCCATCGAATGCGGATCCCCGATTTGTGTGATCGGGCCTCCACGGCAGGGTCGAATAGAGCCGGTTAGGTCTTGGAGAGTCGGCCCTCCGATCTCGAACTTAAAAAGCAGCCAATCTCCTGCCGTTTCCATCCAATTTTCTAAAGAGTTAGAATTTGGATGCAGTACGCTATCCAATGGCGTACGTTAACTTTCCGAGACATCCGTGCACCTGGCCGAAAATAGCAAGGCGCGCTCATGGCAAATCCTGATTCGAAGCAATAGGAGGTCCCCCTGAAATGAGCGACATAGCTGATTCAAGAATTCAGGACTCAAGAATGATCGGAAGCACACCAGAGGCGATCTCAAGACGTGACTTTATCAAGGGGGTCATCGCCGGCGGCGTGGCTGTTTCTTCGGTGGGGTATTTGTTCCGCGCTTCTACGC
>JBARKD010000387.1:0-3136 GCA_049800615.1 Acidobacteriaceae bacterium
GCTATGGGGTTTGGCTCACCATCAGCAGCCTGATCACGTGGATGTCGATGACGGATTTTGGCCTGGCCGGAGTAGCGCTGGTAAACGTTCTATCTGAGGCCCACGGCAAGGATGACCGGGTAGCGGCTCAGCAATACACAGCATCGGCCTGGTGGTCCTTAACTGGGGTCAGCGTGTTGGCGGGAATACTCTCGGTGACGTTCTTCCGCTATATACCGTGGCGCGCGGTGTTTCGGGTGAGCGCTGCAACTTCTACCCATGAGCTGCAGTTGGCTTGCGCTCTGACGCTGTTGTTTTTTGTCATTGGGTTTCCGCTGAGCGTTCAGCTTTCTATCTATAACGCATACCAGGACGGTTTTCTGGCGAATGTGTGGAGCATATCAGGGAATGCGCTCAGTCTCGCGGCGCTGGTGTTTGTGTCTCAGACCCACGGCGGGTTGCCACAGTTGGTGCTGGCACTTTCAGGGACGCGATGCCTGGTCGCCATCGCCAATATCTTTTTCCTGTTTCGGCGATATTACTGGATTATGCCCGTGCCATCGGCCGTCCGCTGGCACTGCGTCAAACGCCTTTTCAAGTTGGGGACTAAGTATCTGGTCGTACAGCTGGCCTCGCTTGGCATTTACCAGAGTCAGCCCATGATTATTACCCAGATCCTTGGGCCCTCTAAAGTGGTGATCTTTGTGGTTGCTTACAAGATGATCTCGCTGCCGATGGATCTCGCTTACATGGCGACCCAACCGTTTATTTCTGCTTTTGGCGAAGCCAAAGCCCGTCAGGACTGGCAATGGATTCAGAGCGCTTACAAGAACTGCGTCAAAGTCTCGCTTGTCATTGGCCTGCCGCTGGCCGCGGTGCTTGCGCTATTTGCTAAGCCACTGATCCGGATCTGGGCGGGGGCCGTTGCTGTACCCAGCACGTCCTTGATCATGTGGCTGAGTGTTTACGCGTTCATAGGGATCGTTCTGATGGCGGCCGGGCAGCTGATGTCAGGAGTGGAACGTGTGGATCCACTCGCTATCTCAGTCACGCTCTGCTCCCTGGGGGTGATCGGCTCGGCTATTGCGCTGTCACCACGCTGGGGCCTGACCGGCATTGCTTTTGGTATGGCCATGAGCAAGCTATTCACATTCTGGCCCATTCAACTCTACGAGGTGAAACGTATTTTCCGGTCGGCACGTGCGCATGTCCTGGAACCGGGTTCGGCTATCGGAGCGTGACCCGGCACGCGCGAAAGTTGCCGCAAATCAGGAATAGGTAGCCGGAGCAATGAGCGTCGAAGGAGCCTGCATGACTTTGAATCGTGAGACGAATGGATGAAGATAGCGTTTGTCAATCAGCCCTTTGATACCGTAGTGCCGCCGGGCCAGAACTCGGTCGGCTATTACACTTACGGGGTCGCCTGCCCTCTGGCCAAATCGTGCGACGTCCTAATATATGGATTGCAGGATAGCCATTCGGGAGAGCGGGCGGAGTTATGCCGTCCACAGCCGACCTTGCGGTTCCTTCCTTCCGTAAGATCCGACATTTGGCGTTATCAGGCGCGGACCAAGCTGGGCAAGGTCATGGGTATCAAGGCGCCGCTTTCCACCTCAGAGCTGCTGTTTCCCGAATATGGGCGGCAGGTTGCAATGGATTTGCAAGAGCAGCAGTGCGACATCATTCATATCCAACATTGTTCTCAATATGTGCCGCTCATACGGGCCATGAACCCGCAGGCCAGGATCGTGCTGCAGATTCACGCCGAATGGTTTTCCCAGTCAAGTTACCAGCAACTGGCGCGCCGGCTCGAAGACGTCGATCTGCTGCTGACGGTGAGCGACCATATCACCCGGAAGTGCCAGAAAGACTTTCCCGCGGTCGCCGATCGCTGCGAAACCATGTATTACGGGATCAGCCCGGCAGAGTTCGACCACGACAAGGATTACGGCGCGGTCGCCCGGCGCCGGGAAAAGCGGATCCTCTACACGGGAGCGGTCTCCCCGCAAAAGGGCGTTCATGTGCTGGTGGATGCGTTTCGTTTCGTGGTCCAGCAATATCCCAATGTTCGTATGGATTTGGTAGGGAACGCGGCAAACTACCCGATCGAAGAGTCATTCGACTTGAAAGACAAGGCAGCGCTGAAAGGGGTGGCGCCGTTGTACGCGAAGCACCCGTTCCAGCGCCTGCTGGTCAAGCTGTCCCTTGCGGCCCCCGAGGCGGGAACCTATAGGGCCTACATGACACGAGGGCTCCCGCCGGAGGTTCTGGCCAAGATCCATTTCCGGGGCCATTTCAGCCTGCGCCAAGACTTGGTGGAGGCTTATTATGACGCGGATGTGTTCGCCTTCACGCCGGTCTGGGAGGAGGGTTTTGGCATTCCGCCTTTGGAGGCTATGGCAGCGGGTACGCCGGTGCTGGGCAGCCGGTCTGGAGCGCTACCTGAAACCATTCGTGAAGGTCAAACCGGACTGCTCTCCGATAAAAACGATTCGCAGGAGCTCGCGCGCCAGATTTTGCGGCTGCTCAAGGACGACGATCTGCGCCAGGCGATGGGACAAGCGGCTCGGCGACGGTCGCTCGAGTTCTATACATGGGATCGGATTGCCGGGCAGTTGAAGGGCCGGTATGAGGACCTTTGCGGGGTGCAAAGCGGGATGCAGGTCAGTGCACAGTAGAAACCGCCAGCCAGCATCCTGCGGCTAGGACGTTCGGACGCGTTGATGGAGCTGCGGCGCGGGCGCCGGGGCGATCAACTTCGATTTGATAGTTGGCGATTTAGCGCCGACTTTGAGTCCAGGGATGGGGGGTTCGGTCAACTTTGCACCGCGAACACGTAAACCGCGCCGGGCCTCGACCCCTGCGGAGGCACGATCACGTAGAAGCGCCCACGCGGCCTGCTGAGTAGACCGTTCTTGCCCTTCGGCCCCGACGGCACCTTGCCCGCAAGTTCGTAGTGGTCCGCGTTGCGCTGCTGGTACACATAGGTCATGCTGTCTCCGCCGCAGGTCGCATACAGGCGCTTGCTGCCCGCGGCAAACCGGGGCAGCAGCACAGCAATCACGGCAAGACTCAGCACAACGAATACACGGCGTCGCAACACGCTTCATCTCCTTCAAGGAACGTTTGACCCAAGCCTAGCAACCGATCCTTAACT
>JBARKD010000388.1:0-15598 GCA_049800615.1 Acidobacteriaceae bacterium
GGAAAGGGGGTTTTCGCTCGATTTTCACGATTGTGCAAGGGTCCCACAAAATAGAAATTCTTTGGCAGTGTGCGTTGGGGAAACTCGAATCCCGGCGGTTGTTGGCAAATCTGGGGACGGGTACCAAATCTTTCGTTCAGAAACTCCGTGTAAGGCAGGAGACCCCAAATCCTTCTTTGCGCGTTCAGCTTGGTGCGAATTGGACGGGAAATCGTTCGCAGAAAGAGGTAAGCGGCCTTATTTCTCATCAGGGCGAACAAGTTGCTGTCGTTGGCCCAGCCAAAGCTGATGGGGGGCAGCTTCTCATCCACGTTACCCAACAGGGCGTTCGCGGCATGCACATAAGGAAGGTGAAGATGCCCGGCGATCGTGCTTCCGCTGGTGAAGAACTGATCAATGACCAGCGCATCAATCCCAGCCGCGCTTATGGCTGCCGGCAGCTCCGCCAGTTGCGCATCCATCTCGCCCGCAAAACGCGCGAGCGTGTATCGCAGCCCGCGCAGCCCATGCAACTTGCCCAGTTCGTCCGACACCGCTTTGGAATATCCGGGCGGAAGGGCTTCCCTGCCAAAAACGCTGCATGCCAACCCCGCTCGCGTGAGGAACGCCTCTGAATCCGCAAGGCAGAAGAACGTCACCCGATGGCCGCGGCGCTCGAGGTGAAGCGCGAGGCTGCTCATCGGGTACAAATGCCCCATGAAATCGAGGGTCAAGAATCCCAGGTGAGCCACTACGCCCCCTTGCGTGGCCCCTCATTTCCGAGGTGCATGCGAACATCATAGATCCAGGCCCGGCTGCGGCTGTTTATTACGCGATGCCGGCGAAGGAAAGCCCTCGGGTTTGCCTCGCTGGAAATGCCAGCGCAGCTGAGGATGAAAGCGTCACGCGCCTTAAACAGTCTTTCTAAGGACGGTAAGGATAAGCCGACCAACGCGATATAACTTCCTTCAGAGTGGAGTCATTGACAACCCTGGACGACGAATCGTCGAGATGAAGCTGGCTCCGTAGTGCGTCAAGTTCCTCCCTCGCCTTGCGTTCCTCGTCGGAGTAGAATCGCGCCTTCTCGAATTCGTGGTTGGCGATGGATGTCTCCAGCCGATGCGTAGCGGACCGCACTCTGGCTTCGGCTTCGTCGATCGCAGGGGGCACGGTTTGACGCGCTTTCACCAGCGATCCCGCGGCATCCAGCAGGTCGATTGCCTTTCCCGGCAGCCACCTTCCAGGAAGGCAATTCTCGGATGAGTATGCGGCAAATTGCAAAGCGTCTTGCGTAAACGTAACGTGGTGGAACTTCTCGAGTCCGGACTTGCGCGCCATGAGCACCTTGAAGGTTGCTTCTTCATCGAGCGGACGAACATGTACCCCACACGAGAAACTTCCTAACCACGGAGTTGATTGCGAGGGGTCTTCCCCGCTCGAATCAACCACAACAATGCACTGCGTCTCGCCGTGTGCCAGTGCCTGCCTCAGAATGGCGCTGCCTTCGGAGGCCCTCAACCTGGAATCCGCGTTGGCAAGGTTGCCGGCATCATCCACCAACAAGATGACGCCGGACGGGTTTGCGCCGCCAAGGGCGCGCTTAGTCAATTCGTCAAACCGTTGCCAATCCTTCGCCCACGCGGCGCTTAGCCCTGGGCCGCATGCAAGGATCCGTTTGTCTGCAAGTTCGGACGGCACCCGGCCGTCCGCGATGCGCTGCGCCAGGGCTTCGACCATTGACGTCTTACCCGCGCCTGGCCCGCCGATAAGGATCGGGTTTCTCTGGTGACGCCGGCAAAGGATGTCGATCATCGCTTCGAGTTCCACGATCCTCCCCATCACCTGCTCGAGCTGGCCCTCGCTCGCCGCCTGCGTGAGGTCCCTGAACATCTCAGGGCGAGCCGTTCCAGCGTGCAGCGTTGGTACCGCATGCGAGGTTTCGCTCAATTGCCTGCGTATGTCCTCCAGCCGCAAACCACGCTCGTGCAGGATGTTTGCCGCAAAGGACTTCTCTTCATGCAGGAGTCCGAGCAAGAGGTGCTCGGTACCGATGTGTTTATGACCCAGCCGCTCCGCCTCTTCCGCCGCGGCTTTGAGCACGTGCTTGCTTTGCTCGGAAAGCGGCAGGTCGACGCTGGTGGAAATCGATTCACGGATGGTGGTGTGGTTCTCGATCTGCTTGCGAATCGATGCGACCGGGGCGGTCGAACGGAAGAAGCGATTGCTTAACGCCTTGTCCTCACGCAAGAGGCCAAGCAACAGATGCTCCGTATCGATCGTGGGCGAGCCAAACTGGCTGGCCTCATATCTGGCAAAAAAGATCACGCGTCGCGCCTTCTCCGTGTATCTGTCAAACAACATGAATCGAGTCTCCCTGATGACTTTCTTCCAGCGCCTGTGAAGCTGCGGGCCTCCCTGCTCAGCCAGGAGAGCCAGCGGACGGGAAATTGCGTCCGTCGTTCTTACAGAGGACAGTATAGGAGAGTGTGGTCGAATCCGGATGGACGGACAGGATCGAGATAATAATTCAGGGGAGCGAGAAAGACAGTGCTGTCAACCGAGGGTCTGCAAGGCAACGGTGAAGGTGTGTACTTCATTTCCGTCTCTTACAATGCACAGGGCAACTACGCGGGCTCAAGTGCCGGGCCCAGCGTCGTCGGCATCTTTTGACCGCAAACAGATGCGCCCGCGCGCTGCAAACGCCGGAGTAGCGCGGGCGATCGATTTGAGTTTCATCCGTTCCACTTGACAGGCACGTGAATTGAGAGCGATCCTCTCAAGAGGAATCATCACTTGCATGTCTAGTAAAGCGCCGGAACCGATTCAACTACTGCAAGGAACGCTGGATCTTATCGTGCTTCGCACCCTGCATAGCATGGGTCCGCGGCACGCGTACCAGATTGCTACCCGCCTGCAGCAAATCTCCGACCGGCTGCTCAACCTCAACCAGGGCACGCTGTATCCGGCCTTAGTCCGCCTGGAGCAGTACGGCTGGATCAAGGGCGCCTGGGGCAGAACCGAAAACAACCGCGAAGCGAAATTCTACGAAATCACCAGTACGGGACAGAAAGCCCTCGGGGAAGAGACGCACAAGTGGAGAAAGATGGCCGCCCTGGTGGAGCGCGTTCTGCTGGACGAGGTGTAATCGATGAGCCGGCTGCGACGCATGCTTCTCCGATTTGCCCGGCTCTTTTCCAACGACCGGGCCGAAGCTGACCTCGCGCGGGAAGTCACCGCACACCTCACCTTGATGGAAGACGACTTCCGGCGCCAGGGCATGCCTGCCGAGGAGGCGCGGCTGGCCGCGCGGCGCGCCTATGGCGGAGTGGAGCAGGCCAAGCAACTGCATCGCGATGAGCGTTCGTATCAAGGGCTGGCACAGATCGTGCGAGACATTCGCCACACGCTACGTCAGTTGCGCAACTCACCGGCATTTACCGCGACGGCTATCCTGATGCTGGCGCTGGGCATCGGCGCCACAACCGCGATTTTTTCTATCGTCGAGGGGGTACTGCTGCGCCCGCTACCTTTTTCCGATCCAGGGCGGCTGGTGGTTTTGGGAGATATCCTGGACGCTTCCGATTGCGCATTTTGCGCGCGCTCGAGTGTCACAGCCGCCGGCGTCCGCAATTATATGCGCGATGTCCACACGTTTGACCACGTTGGCGGATTCACAGGAATAGGCTTTCAGTTGTCCGGCGACGGCGACCCGATGAGCATCATGGGGGCGCGCATGAGCGGCGAAGTCTTTTCTGCTCTTGGCGTGGCTCCGCTATTGGGCCGTTACTTCACGCAGCAGGAAGACAATCAGAACCAACAGGTGGCCGTGCTCAGCTATGGGTTGTGGCGCGCGCGGTTCCACGGCGATCCCCATATCGTGGGACAGAAAATCCTCCTCGACCACACGCCGTACACCGTGACTGGCGTGATGCCGCGCGATTTCGAGTTCCCCTTGCGGCGGGGTCACTTGTCGCACACCGATCTTTGGGTGCCGCTCAGGCTCAGGCCGGAGGAATTTGCCGCGGGCAGCGCCGCTTCATGGAATATTCGCATGGTGGGCCGGCTCAAGCCGGGTGTCACGGCAGCCCAGGCGCAAAGCGACGCCGAGCGTGTTGCGCAGGAGACGATGCGCAACTTTCCCAGCTTTATGCGGAGTATTCGCATTCATGCGGATGTGAGGCCGCTCGAAGCCGACACTGTGGATCAGGTGCGGCCACTGCTGCGCACGCTATTTCTGGCCGTAACCGTCGTGCTGCTCATTGCCTGCGCGAACCTCGCAGGTCTGCTGCTCGTGCGCTCCATGCAACGGCGCCGCGAAATTGCCGTTCGTCTGGCATTGGGCGCGGGAGCCGCAACATTGCTGCGCCAGGCCATCATAGAGAGCCTCGCGTTAACGCTCAGCGGCGGTGTCCTGGGTCTTGCGCTTGCGGCCGCGGCTGTGCGCGCGGGTGTAGGCCTTTTGCCCGAATCGCTGCCGCGCGTTCGTGAGATCGGGCTGGACTGGACGGTGGTGGGCTTCGCCCTGGGGCTTGCGCTCGTGACCGGCTTGCTTTGTGGCCTGGCGCCTGCCTTTGCCGCTATTCGGACAAATGTGAATGAAACGCTCAAGGCGGGCGGACGCACGGGGACGCCGGGCAGCGGGCACGCCCGGTTGCGTTCCGGACTGGTGATTGCGGAAGTCGCTGTGGCGATGGTGCTGCTTACCGCATCCGGCCTGCTGCTGCGTAGTTTTGAGAGAATGCGCGCAGTCGATCCGGGTTTTCGCCCGGATCATACGCTGTCGGCGTTTTACTATTTGCGCAAAGAGCAGTACCCAACCCAGCCGGTCATCGATGAATTCAATGAAAGCCTGCTGCGGAACCTGGGCCAGCAACCAGGCGTCGCAGCGGCAGGCATCACTTCCCTGCTGCCCGCCAGCAATGGGAACTTCGAAATCGCTTTCACCCTGGACGGGTATGTGCCCCCCAAAGGCGCTGGCCTGAACATGGCATCGATGTCGATGGTTATCGGTGATCCGTTTCGCGCCCTGGGCATGCGTCTGCTGCGCGGCCGCCTCTTCAATGAGTCAGACAGAGCCGGGTCGCAATTAGTCGCTATCGTGAACCGGAAATTGGCCCAGCATTACTGGCCCGGCCAGGACCCGATTGGGAAACGGTTGCGCCGGGGCATGCCGGAAACGACCACTCCCTGGATGACAGTTGTCGGCGAAGTCGACGATGTGAAACTGGGATCGCTGGACAAGGAAACAGCGCAACAGGTGTATCAGCCAGTGACACAGGCGGTGGAAACGGAAGGTGTGTTTGCCGCGGCCGGGGAGTTGAGCGCTAACTATGGCTACATTGTGCTGCGCACGGGCGTACCTTCCGAGCAGATGGAAAACGCACTGCGCTCTGTGGTACGGAGCCTGGACACGCAGTTGCCGCTCGAAGAGGTGCAGACCATGGAGCACGCCATCTCCGGGAGCGAAGCTCCTCGCCGGTTTAATACCGTGTTGATTTCGTCCTTCGCCCTGTTTGCGGTGTTGCTGAGCGTGCTCGGCATCTACAGCGTCATCGCGTTTTCCGTCGCCTTGCGCGAACAGGAGATGGCGGTTCGGCTGGCGCTTGGCTGCCAGCGTTCCGGCGTGCAGGCCCTTGTATTGAGGTCGGGTATGAAGCTGGCTGCTGCTGGATGTGGCTTGGGTTTGGTGGGTGCGTTGGCGGCGTCCCGGCTTTTGCGTTCCTTTCTGTTTGAAGTGAGCCCCTTCGATCCCGCTGTGCTTGCGCTCTGCGCGGTTGCGATGCTGATGCTGGCATTAGCTTCGTCGGCGGTGCCCGCGCGTCGTGCGGCGGCTACGGATCCTATGCAGGCATTGCGAGGCGAGTAGCTGAGGCGGCATCCGTCGGTGTTCCCTATTTTCTCCCCCTATCGCGTCTCAACTTTGGGGTCCACCAGGCTTATCTCTCGAAGCCGGCGCCGCTGAAGTAGGGTCATTTTCGTCACTCTGATTTCGTCTCGGCTTCTGGGCTGCTACTGGTCTCATCAATAGACAAATTTCGGAGAGGCCGCGCATGAGACCCGCCCCCAAAGCGGGGCTCAGGGTCCAACCAGAAGCCCCAGACCCATATACGAACCCATATATGAGACAAGTTCTAAGCAGTCCCTGCGACTTCACGCCCGGTGGAATCAAGGGAGACCGCGGATTCCACAATATGTGTACGGGCCCTGAACCTTTTGGTGAGTTATTAGGGATCAAGCGATGAGCGTACTTGGATCTCAAGATAGACCACCTGCTTCCTGATGGTCTTCTTCCCAGAGCAACACCTACTGGAAGATAGATGGAAAGATCATTTCCCCTCACCGAAAGAGGCCCGAGATATCTCGCTGTGGCCCCTATTCTAAGAGTCGGCTGTTCTATTTGTAATTGCATTATTTCGCGTTCCCGCTTTTATTCAGGTGCGCCACGCAGTTGGTATGACGACGCCAGATCCAGTTGCTTATTTTATGAAGCCAACAAGAAACAGGGCTACGTCTCTTCTATCTTTCAGTTTGTTGTTTTCCGGGCTAGCGTTCATGGGTACGCTTGCCAGGGCGCAAACCAGCCTCACGTGGGAACAGGTAAAGAGCAAATTCGAGGCAGCTAATCCGGCCTTAAAAGCAGACGCTCTCGGTGTTGATGAACTGCGGGCCGAAGAAATCACCGCCTTTCTCCGGCCGAATCCGCAGTTCAACTTTGCCACGGATGGAACGCAGTTCCCTCCCCACAAAGGACCTTGGACGCCTCTCACCAGCACTCAGTACCAAAGCACTGTCAGCTATCTCCACGAACGCGAGCACAAGCGGGAGCTTCGCCGGGAGAGCGCAGTGGAAGGGACGCGCATCGGTCAGGCACTTCACGAAGACCTGGACCGGACCATGATCTTCACGCTGCGTAGCGCCTTTGTGGAAACGCTGCAGGCCAAGGCGGTGCTGGCTCTGGCAAAAGCCGATCTGGACTACTACGACAAGATTATCGATATCAGCAGGAACCGGTTGCGTGCCGGCGACCTCGCGCCGATCGACTTCGATCGCATCGAGCTATTACGGGTGCAATACGAAGCAGAAATTCAGACAGCGCTCGTCAACCTGCGCACGGCAAAGATCCAATTACTGCAATTGCTTGACGATCGGACTCCCGTCGATCAGTTCGACGTGAGTGGCCCGTTTGACTTTTCCAGTCCGCTCAAACCGCTCGAGGACTTTCGCCAGATCGCGCTCGACGCGCGCCCCGACCTCCACGCGGCGATGCAGACGATTGAGCAATCGAAGACAAATTACAAGCTGGCGGTATCCAACGGTTCCACCGACCCCACCTACAGTCTTTGGTGGACGCACAATGCGTCATTTAACAACATAGGCTTGGACGACAATACGCTTGGCCTGAGCTTCAACATACCGTTGCGCGTCTTCGACCGCAACCAGGGCGAGAAAAAGCGGACGCTGATCGACATTGACCGCAGCAATCAGTTCACCGAAGCCACGCGAGCGCAGGTCTTCAACGATGTTGACTCCTCCTACGAACAGGTGCGGAGCAACATCGCCCTGCTCCAACCGTACAAGGACAAATACGTAGCCCAGGCGACGCGGGTGCGGGACACCGTGACTTACGCATACCTTCACGGCGGAGCGTCGCTGATGGACTTTCTCAATGCACAAAGCGATTATCGCGTGGTTCAGCTTGCGTATACGCAACTGATCGGCGCGTATCTGACCGCCGCCGGTCAACTCAATCTTGCTGTAGGACGCGAGGTAATCCAATGACAAATAAGTCAGCCTTTCGAACGATCGGATGCCTCACCTTATGCCTTTCTTTGGCGGCCTGCGGCGGAAGGTTCGATCCTGCGGCGGGTACTCCGCCAGCCGCGCAATCCATTCCCGCCGGCGACATGAGCCTGGTTACCGTAGAAAAGCCGGATCAGTTCCCGGTTGTCAGCGCGGATCGAGTGGAAGCGCCTGCGAGATTGGAGGTAACTGGTTCGGTCAACCCTGACATTGCCCGTGAGATTCCCGTGATCTCGTTGGCTAGCGGGCGTGTCGTCGATATCCGCGCGCGGCTGGATGACAACGTGCAAAAAGGTCAGCTCCTCCTCAGGGTGCAGAGCCCGGACATCACGAATGCCTTTGATACTTACCTCAAAGCCAACAATGACGAGATCCTGGCGAACAAAACGTACGTCCGCTCCCAGGACCTTTACGCTCATGGCGCCATCTCCCTCAGCATGCTGGAGCAAGCCGAGGACGTCGAAAACGATGCCAAAGCCGATCTGGTGGCCGCAACGGGTCAACTAAGCACACTCGGAGTTTCCAAGGATCATCCTTCGAACATCGTTAACATCTATGCGCCGATCACGGGCGTCATTGTTGCGCAGAACGTCACCAACGCTGCGGCAGCCGGAGTCACTTTCTCGGGATCGTCGACGGCCTTCACCATCGCCGATCTGTCCGTCGTGTGGATCATCTGCGATGTGTACGAGAACGACATCCCAAAGATTCAGGTTGGGCAGCCCGCGCAGATCAGGCTCAATGCGTATCCCGGCAGAGCCCTGACTGGCCATGTCAGCGACATAGGACCTATCCTCGACCCAAGTATCCGCACCGCGAAAGTCCGTCTCGAGATTCACAATCCCGGCATTCTCAAGCTGGGAATGTTCGTAACCGCGACCTTCGAGAGCAGACGAAATGAAATCCACGCCGTGGTGCCTGCTTCTGCAGTGTTGCATTTGCATGACCGCGACTGGGTTTTTGTCCCGGCAGGTGGTAATCGCTTCCGTCGGGTTGAAGTCCACGCAGGCGACATGCTTGCCGGAAACAGGCAGGAATTGCTCTCCGGCATCGGCCCTGGACAGCAGGTCGTCTCGAACGTCCTCCAATTGGAAGCCACGCTGGAGGCACAGTGATCCGTTCAGTCGTCGACTTTGCGCTGAGGAACCGCTTCCTCGTCCTGGCGGGCGCAATCTTGTTGTTTGTCTGGGGCGCCATCTCGTTTCGCAATTTGCCGGTTGAAGCATATCCGGACATCGCCAATAACTACGTCAACATCATTACTCAATGGCCAGGGCACTCCGCCGAGGACATCGAACAGCAGGTAACGGTTCCGACAGAGATTCAGATGGCTGGAATCCCTCACCTGCAACATCTGCGGTCGACCACGCTGGCTGGTCTCTCCAGCATCATGCTCATCTTCGACGATGACTCGGATAACAACTGGAATCGCGAGAGAGTCGTGGAAAGAATGGGGATGGTTTCACTCCCCATGGGCCTTGTACCCCAACTGGGTACCGATTGGAGTCCTGCCGGCCAGATCTTCTTCTACACAATCGAGAGCAAAAATCCAGAAATCGACGTCATGGAAATCAAGTCGATCGAAGACTGGACCCTGGAAAAGCAGTTCAAGCAGGTTCCGGGTGTGGTGGACGTTTCGAGCCTGGGTGGCGAGACGAAGGAGTATCAGATACGTCTTGATCCTGACAAGCTTGTCTCATACGGCTTGAACATCGCACAGGTTGAGCAGCAGCTGGCCACAAACAACACCAATGCCGGCGGAAGCTTCATCGTCGCCGGCGCGCAGCAGATTAACGTCCAGGCCGTTGGTCTCTACGCAAATGTGCAGCAGATTGAACAGACTCTCATCAAGACACAGGCTGGGACGGCCTTGCGGGTGAAAGATATCGCCGTCGTCGAGCAAGGTACAAAGATTCGGCTTGGCCAGAACGGTAGAACCATCCGCCGCGTCGACGGGAAGCTGGTCGACAATTCCGACGTAGTGGAGGGTATTGCGCTGCTGCAGAAGGGCGTGGATGCCGATCCTACGCTGGTCGGTATTGAAGCCAAGATGCGCGAACTTAACGACCATATCCTTCCCAAGGGCGTTAAGGTCGTTCCCTTTCTCGATCGCAGCGACCTTATCCACTTCACAACGCATACGGTGCTACACAACCTGATCGAGGGAATCATCCTGGTGGTGATCATCCTCTTTCTCTTTCTCGGCAATGTGCGCGGTGCAATCATCGTTGCCCTCACCATTCCGTTCTCGCTGCTCTTCGCCTCTATCTGCCTTGACTTGCGGCATATTCCTGCCAACCTGCTCTCGTTGGGTGCACTGGACTTCGGCATGGTCGTCGATGGGGCTGTGGTGATGGTGGAAAACATTGTTCGTCACCTCAATCGTCAGGGCGATGGGACACAGAGTCCAGAGGAAAGAATCCGAGATGCTGCCCATGAAGTACAACGCCCGGTTTTCTATGCCATCGGCATCATCATCACGGCCTACCTCCCGATCTTCACCTTGCAGGCCGTAGAAGGGCGCCTCTTCAAGCCGATGGCATGGACGGTGGCTTTTGCCTTGCTCGGGGCTCTGATCTTTTCCATGATCATCGCCCCGGTACTGTCCAGCTTCCTGTTCAGCAAGGGCGCCAGAGAAATGAGAAATCCAGTGATGCAGGCGGTCACGGTGCGCTATCGCAAGGCCGTCGCCTGGGCCTTCAAGCACCGGGGCTTCACGGTCGGCGTCGCGCTGGTTGGCCTGTTTATCGCTGTCTATCTTGCCTTTGGCGGAGTTATTGGCTCAGAGTTCCTGCCTCACCTGGATGAGGGCGCTATCTGGGTGCGGGGCACGCTCGCACCCAGCACAGGGCCGGACGAAAGCGTAGCCATCGCCAACAGAGCCCGGATGATCCTGGCCTCTTTTCCTGAAGTGATAGAAGCTACCAGCCAGGTGGGGCGCGCCGATGACGGTACGGATACAACCGGCTTCTTCAATACGGAGTATTACGTCGGCCTGAAGCCAAAGGAAAATTGGAGGCCTGTCTTCCAGCAAAACAAAGATGACCTGATCGCGTCGATGAACATGCAGCTCCAGAAGATCCCGGGCGTCCTCTGGAACTTCTCGCAGCCGATCTCGGACAACATGGAAGAGGCGATCAGCGGCGTGAAGGGCCAGCTCTCGGTCAAGATCTACGGCGATGACCTGAAGATACTGGAAGAAAAGGGGAATCGGATTGTAGAAATTATGAGCAAGATTCCCGGCGTCCAGGATCTGGGGCTGTTTCGTGTTATCGGGCAGCCGAATCTGACCTTCACGGTCGATCGTCAGGCAGCGGCGCGCTTCGGTCTCAACGTCGCCGATGTGCAAGACGCAATTCAGACCGCGGTGGGCGGCAATGCTGTAAGCCAGGTGCTCCGTGGGGAGGCGCGGTATGACCTCGTGCTTCGCTACCAGAAACCCTACCGTGATACGAGGGCGGCCATTGAAAAAGTACGTCTTTTGTCACCGGCCGGAGAGCGCGTGTCTCTTGCGCAACTCACCCGGGTTGACGCCGTAGACGGGGCGGAGGAAATCTATCGGGAAGCTGAACAACGATACATTCCCGTCAAATACAGTGTTCGCGGACGCGATTTGGGAAGCACCGTTGAAGAAGCCATCGCCAGGGTCAACAAAGAGGTAAATTTGCCCCAGGGATATCACACCGAGTGGGCGGGCGAATATGAGAGCCAAAAGCGCGCGGACAAGCGCTTGTTGATCGTGCTGCCTATTACGGTTCTGCTGATCTTCATCATTCTGTATACGATGTTCAAATCCTTCAAGTGGGCACTGCTGATTATGGCCAACGTTGCCATGGCCCGCATCGGAGGATTGCTCGCATTGCTGGTGACGCACACCAACTTCAGCGTCTCCTCCGGCGTTGGATTTCTTGCCCTCTTCGGGGTCTCTGTGCAAACCGGGGTAATCATGCTCGAATACATCAATCAATTGCGCGTGCGCGGCCACTCCATCGAGGAATCAGCGGTGGAGGGCGCTGTGCTCCGGTTGCGTCCCATCATGATGACCATGCTGGTCGCCACACTTGGACTTTTACCGGCTGCCATGTCTCATGGCATCGGCTCGGACTCGCAACGTCCATTTGCCATCGTGATCGTGGGCGGCTTGATCGCCGACCTGGTGATGAGCATCTTCCTATTACCCACCCTCTATGTCTGGTTTGCGGGAGCCAACGATGTTCTCCCTGTCCCGGACACGGAATTTGAAAATTAGCGAGTCCCAACGGTGCGCTACTCATGCAGATTCCTTTCGAGGACGACGAATTCGAGATCGGCACGCTTAGGCGTGCCATAGCGATCATCACCGTATGGAAAAGGACGAGTCTCGCCGGTTCGCCGATAGCGCCTCTACGTTCGTACCAGCGGATGAGCGCGTCGCGAACATGGACGACCGTTATTTCGATAGTCCTCGCTCCGTGCATCGAGGCATACGCCTCCGCCGCGCCCAGCAGCGTACGTCCGAACCCTGTCTTCTGCAATGCAGGTTCAACGGTGAGTGAGCCTAAGTACCACTTCTCAGGAGATATCGCCTTTAGACTTACACATCCGTTAAGAACCGAGGTCAGGTCGTCTTTCGCAACCAGGTATTGCGCGCCCCCGGCAATCTCTTCACTGAGCAGAGATTCATTCGTGCGCTCACCCGTTATATATTCAGCCTCAATACTCCAGCCCTCTGTGCCTCGGAAAGCGGCGTTCATGATGGCGACGACGGCCGGGAGGTCGGTTTCGGTTGCTGATTGAAGAGCAACGGTCATTTCATTCTGTCCCGCCGGGAAAATGGAGCAGTACTTCCGCGATGCTGAAAATGACCAGGCTTCTGCGGGCAAAACATCGTTCATGCGGCGATACGAGCTCGAGTTTGTCGGGCCTTCTCCGTTCTGGAGGGCTTAGAACTGGTCTCATAAATAGACAAATTTCGGAGAGGCCGCGCATGAGACCCGCCCTCGAGGCGGGGCTCAGGGTCCAACCAGAAGCCCCAGACCCATATATGAACCCATATATGAGACAAGTTCGAGACAGGTCCAATTGCGCCACGCCGCTGGGCAGTGGCCACCTCATAGGTCAGCCTGGATGAAACATTTGACGCAAGCTTAAATCCGAACAAATGTGCTCATCTTCGGGCTTCTGAAGATCGCTTTCATTGGATTTGCTGGCGACCGTGACCTGACAGCGACGGCAGATGGTAGAGATTGTGCCGTCCGCGCGAAAGGCATGGAGGAAGACGCGAGGCGATGTTTGGCCCACAGAGGCCTCGATTCATGCTCTCGAGCGTCCGGGAGCGTTGCCTGAGTATACGCTTACATGCAAATCGAGGGCCAAACCCGGGATGGCCTGTGCTACAATCAACTTACGCTTAGTTGTTTGGTTGTGAGTCGTTCTCGCCTCTCATCCCGGAAGACCGGTAACACGTAAATTCTCCAAGCCCCTCAGCGTGATGGCCCGATTATGTCGAGTAGACAACGGGGCCAGGCTGCTACGCGAACGGCGAGCACAGCCTAAACGCAGCGTGCGTGGCGAATCCAGAATCAGCGTGTTCTCAGCGCCTCTCCGGTTTTTCCTGCATACAACATGAAGAGTTCTCCAGCTTGCCTCCGCCTCGTGCCGGGCAGCTGTGGAAGAACAATACAACTGCTGTTGCCGTCTCGGCTCCATGGATTGTTTTGAGGATGGAAGCCACGGTCACCGCAGCATAGGAAACTTTTGAAACAATTTTCTGAACTTAACCTTTCGCCGGCCCTGCAGCAGCGGCTGGCCCATACGAAGTTTATCCATCCGACACCCGTACAAGCCGCGGCGATTCCTCCCGCGCTAGAGGGACATGACATCCTGGCAACGGCCCAGACCGGCACGGGAAAGACTCTAAGCTTTTTGATTCCGCTGATCGAGCGCATGCCTGCCGCGGCCAAGGGTGCGACAGCGCTGATTCTTTTGCCGACGCGCGAGTTGGCGATGCAGGTGCTCGAAGCCTGGTCGCATCTGACACAAAGCCAAAGCACGGGGGTGCTGGTATGCGGTGGCCTGCCGGAGGGTCCGCAACTGGCCGCGCTCCGGCGCAAACCGCGCCTCATCGTCGCTACGCCGGGCCGCCTTGAGGACTACTTGTCGCGCCGCCTGGTCAACCTGGACGCCGTGAAGATGCTTGTGCTGGACGAGGTAGATCGCATGCTGGATATGGGCTTCGAGCCCGCGATCCGGCGCATTGCCGCGGCGCTGCCCGCTGACCGGCAGACTCTTTGTTACTCGGCCACTCTGAGCCCTGCCATCCGCAAGATTGCTGACAATTATCTGCGGAATCCGATTCGCGTAGAGATTGGATCGGTACTGAAGCCATCGCCCAATGTCGAACTGCAAAACTTTGAGGTTGCGGTCGAGAAGAAGCAAGAGCTGTTAGAGCACCTTTTGCGCGAGCACACTGGCAGCTTTCTGGTCTTTGTCCGGACGAAGCACGGAGCCGATCGGGTGGCACGGCGGCTATCGCGGGGCAAGCACTCGGCAACCCGTATTCATGGGGATCGATCGCAGTCGCAGCGCACCGCCGCATTGCGTGACTTTGCCGAAGGCCGCCATCGCGTTCTGGTCGCCACCGACGTGGCGGCGCGGGGGATCGATGTGGCCGATGTTGCGCACGTGGTGAATTTCGATCTGCCCAAGGAACCTGAGGATTTCGTGCATCGCGTCGGACGGACGGGCAGAGCCTCAGGCAGCGGCCTGGCATCGACATTTGTCGCTCCGGACGAGATGCAAACCATGCGAAGGATCGAGCGCGTGCTTGCCATTAAAATCCGGAAATATCGAGTCCGGGCGGATGCGCAAGCGTCTTTATGAGATTGGGAGAGCTGGCGCGGGAGCGGGTTTCCGACCTGTGACGTTTTGGCGTGAAGGGGCGGGGCTTCAGCCCCACCGTCAATTTGAATAGAAGACCGGCTTCAGCCGCTGCGTGTACAATTTCCGCCCCTAAACAGAATTGTCATCCCGAGCGAAGCCGAGGGACCTGCAGTTTGCCCTTATGGCAGCTAACCCCAACCCAAGCCACAAGCCTCCCCTTTGTCATCCCGAGCGAAGCCGAGTCTGCAGTTTTGCCCTTATGGGAGCTAAACCCAACCCAAGCCACAAACCTCTCCCTTTGTCATCCCGAGAGCCTGTGACTTTTGGGCGTGAAGGGGCGGGGCTTCAGCCCCGCCGTCAATTTGAATAGAAGACCGGCTTCAGCCGCTGAAGCTACAATTCCGCCCCTAGACACAATTGTCATCCCGAGCGCACCCCGTTACTCCACCAAACGTTCAGAAGCCATTGCATGAATCAACGCGAGGGGAGACTAGGGATTAACGACATTGTAATGAGGCACTGTTAGCTTGGCTGTGGCTTGGCGGCCAGCACCCCGCCGGTATCTTGAGTCCTTTGTTGACGCTAGAGCTGTACGCTTCCCGATGGCAAATCTGGATTAGCTCCGGCTGGCACACCGGCATAACATAATGCTCACATTTCCCAATAAAGTCTTGCTTATCGGTTTTGGCGCGGTGGCGCGTTGCACGCTACCCATTCTGATCAAACATCTCAACATCAACCCTAAGAACGTCACCATTCTTGACTTTGAGCCAAACGACGCGGCCCTAAGGCCCTGGATTGAGCAGGGCGTGACCTACATCCGGGATCGCGTGACGCCGGAAAACCTGGGGAGTTTGCTGGGCCAGTTTCTCTCGCCCGGAGGACTGCTCATCGATCTCGCGTGGAATATTGATTGCTGCGAAATCGTGCAGTGGTGCCACGACCGGGGGGTTCTTTA
>JBARKD010000389.1:0-5609 GCA_049800615.1 Acidobacteriaceae bacterium
GAAGCGCAAAGCGAGGCCTCGTGGTCGGGATGGACGGATCCGGGTGGGGGCGAGGTCGTGCGGACACTGCGCGGCGACCGCATCTTTTGCGCGGGCGCAACCCCCGGTTCCCGGGAAAAAACCCACCTGTGGATTGTGGATTACAAAACGGCAACCCATGGCTCGGCCGGCTTAGAGGCCTTCCTGGAAGATGAAAAAGCCGCCTACCTGCCCCAACTGGAAGCCTATGCCGCAATTTTGCGCAAGGTGCACGGCGAAACCCGCCCCATATGCCTTGCTCTTTATTATCCCGTGCTCAGCAGGCTGTTGTGGTGGTAAGCACGGCGGTTTCTAATAGTAGAGGTACTTACGCCATTTTTGATCGGAGTGGCCGATCATGCGCATGATGTGCCGGCTGGTATGTAGAGAAAAAGGCCGAGGCTCGCGCAGCAATTTGATATCGCTGAGTTCGCTGAGCATGTGATTCCCTTTCCTGCGATTGCAGGAATGGCAACAGGCGACCAGATTTTCCCAGGTAGAGAGCCCGCCGCGGGAACGCGGGATAACGTGATCCAGCGTAAGTTCGCCCGCGGGTAAAACAACTCCGCAATACTGGCAGCTATTGCGGTCGCGAAGCAGAATATTCTTGCGCGAAAGCGCCCGCGTCTGATGCGGAATGCGGCGGTATTCCAGCAGGCGAATCACCGAGGGCATGGGAATACACAGTACAGCCGCGTGCAGGATAGCGCCTTGCTCCTCTTCTGTTTTCGCCACACCTTTGAGCACCAGGATCAGCGCCCGCCGCGCACCGCAGATATTGATGGGTTCGTAAGAGGCGTTCAGCACCAACACCGGTTTCTGCATGGTATAAGCGGAAGGTACGCGCTGCCCCGGCCACCCTTCCCCCGGATCAGCGGGTTCTTGAGCCAGCGCACGAGCTTGCACTGCTGCTTTCGGTTTCCGTCCATGCACCATGGTTTTTGCCGAAGACATCCCGATCCTCCGTTACCCTCTCAATTCACTGCACTTTGCAGAAAACCCGTATCCCACGAGGCGACGACGTGGCGCTGCGCACGACCCACCGTCGCCACCCGCACCGAGCGGGCGCCGGCATTCTTGAGCACTCGGCTGCAGGCCCGTGCCGTGGTCCCTGTGGTGTAAACGTCATCCAACAGCAAAACATCCCGTCCCTCGAGCCGGGCAGGGGCAGGCGCAAAAAAAGCGCCCCGCAGATTCTGCCGGCGCTGGTGGTTGGTCAGGCCTGCCTGACTCGCCGTTACCTTGACACGTTCGAGCAAGCTCGGCTGCAGCCGCAGGTCCCATTGCGGATGCCTCCGCCGCAGTTCCCTGATCGTCGCAGTTGCCAGCAGCTCAGCCTGGTTAAAGCCGCGCCGGCGCTTTTTGCTTGCGTGCATCGGCACCGGAATCACGAAGACGGTGGCGGATTCATCAAACGCCTCGCCAAAAGCCCCCACGCTGTCTGCCAGTAAGATCGCTAACCGGGCGGCGATTGGCTCCATCCCGCTGTATTTCAGCAGGTGAATCAAGCTGCGAAGCTCACCATGATAGCCGCCGCAAGCTACGGCCTTCTCAAATGCGGGCGGGGCCATTCGGCACGCTTGGCAGAGCTCCCCGGGATCCGAGTCCGCTCGCGGCAACACGGAAAAGCTTGCTATGCCAAGGGCTTCGCCACAACAGGCGCAAAGGATACCGGATTGAGGACGAATCTGAGAGCAGCAGGAATCGCAAATAGGAACGCGCGTAAAGCGCAGAAGAGAACCGCCGCAGAGGGCGCACGAGGAAGGAAATAACGCACAGCTAAGGACGTCTGCCGGACTTCGCAGCACGCGGACTACAGCGCGCCAAGCCGAAGTTGGCGACAGTGGAACGTCAGGAGTCAGTGTCTCAGTCTGACCAGAAAAGACGCACCTCTCAGCCGGTCAGCGAGGTTAGCAGCTGCCCTGGCCGCCGATGCATAGAGTATACGGGGAAGATAAGCTAAACACCAGCTTTCGGGTCAAGCGGCCTTCTCCGCAGGTTCTCGCCTTGTAACATATTTTCCGGCGATAGTGGAGGCCACTCCGGCCACAACCAGCGCGGCCCCCGCATACTGTAGCGGCGTGGGTCGCTCTTGCGCCAGCAGGGCCCCCAACACCAATGCGATGAGAGGGTTGACGTAGGCATAACTGGCTACGCGGGTGGTCGGTTCCCGCCCGATAAGCCAAACATACGCGGTGAACGCAATGATCGATGCGAAAACGATGAGATAGCCCATCGCCAGCACCAACTGCCAGTTCAATCGTTGCCACAAACCGGACAAGCGGCCTAGCTCCCCGCTGGCCGCTGACAGCAGAAAAAGAAACCCACCTCCCCAAGTCATCTGCAGACCGGAGCTCATTCCGGGTTGGCGAGGCAGGTCCAAGCGACGGCTGGCCACTGTTCCGCCCGACCAGAAGAAACAACCGGCCAGCAGAACCAGCGCGGACACACTAAAAGACGTATTGGTCAGGCCGCTCGGAATCACGAGCAGGATCACACCCGCAATCCCCAGAATCATCCCGGCCAGCGCCTTGACCGTGGGCCGGCCAGAGCCTGCAAATAACCATTCGGTCGCCAGGACCCAGACCGGAATCGTGGCCGCGATGACGGCCGCCAAACCAGACGGCACCTCCTTCTCTGCCCAGAAAAGACATCCGTAGTCGCCGGCAAACATAATCAGGCCGAGCATAGCGGTGTTTCGTAACTGGCGCTTGTCAGGCTGCGGCATGCCGCGCCACAGGCTGTATCCGTAGAGGATCAACCCTGCGCACAGGAAGCGGAAGGCTGCGGCAAAAAACGGCGGAACCACCGCCACGACCTCGCGGATGGCCAGAAAGGAAGCGCCCCACAGAACGTAAATTGCGGCGTAGGCAAGAAGCTTGCGCATGGTTCTTATTAGATTAGAGTGTTTGCATGTCAAGCCAGCCCCCCGTTCAGGAAACTACGCCGGCCTTTCAACCTTTCGTGCCCGCCACGGAGAATCGACCTGAGCTCACTGCGCGCGCGCTGATCCTGGGGTGCGTTTTTGGTTTGTTGTTTGGCGCCGTCACGGTCTATGTCGGGCTGCGCGCAGGTCTTACGGTCGGAGCTTCCATCCCTATCGCCGTTCTTTCCATCAGCGTGCTGCGGGCGTTTGGGCGCGCCTCCATCCTCGAAAACAACATCGTGCAAACGACCGGCAATTCCGGACAGTCGATTGCATCCGGCGTGATCTTCACTTTGCCTGCCTTGATTTTTCTCGGCTTTGACCTCGAGTACACGCGCATTTTCCTGCTGGCGTTCCTGGGTGGATCGCTCGGCGTGTTGTTCATGATTCCGCTACGGCGGCAATTGATTGTGCAGGAGCACGGCCGCCTGAGTTATCCGGAAGGAACTGCCTGCGCGGATGTTCTGCTCGCCGGCGAGCGCGGGGGCTCCTTCGCCGGGCGCGTCTTTCTCGGCTTGGGATTAGGAGGGCTCTACACCTTCTTCCAAAATGAGAACCTGTTGGGCGTGTGGCCGGCCACCCCGAATTACCAGCCATCGTGGTTCAAAGGGGCCGCCATTCGCGCCGACGTCACTCCGGAATACCTGGGGGTGGGCTACATCATCGGGCCCAGGGTGGCCGGCCTGCTCTTTGCCGGCGGCATCTTCTCTTGGCTGGTGCTGATGCCCACCATCTATTTCTTTGGTTCGCATTTTCCCCAGGCAATTTATCCCGGAACCAAGCCCATTGCACAGATGGAGCCCAGCGATCTCTGGGCTTCTTATGTGCGTCCCATGGGCGCAGGCGCGGTCGCGGCATCCGGGCTGATCACCCTGATCCGGACGCTGCCCACAATCTTTGGCGCATTGCGCGGCGCCATCGGAAATCTGCGCGGCCGGGGCGACGCGAAGAGGACAACGCTGCGTACCGAAGATGATCTGCCTTTCAGCGTGGTCGTCGGCGGCTCGTTCCTCCTGGTGTTGATGATGTTTTTCTTTCTGACCTTCAAGCCGGTTCCGGGCGCGCAAGTGAGCTGGGAGGCGAATCTCGCCGCGTCGGTGCTGGTAGCGTTGTTTGGATTTTTGTTCGTCACTGTTTCCTCTCGCATCGTGGGTCTGATTGGCAGCTCTGCGAATCCTGTTTCAGGCATGACCATTGCCACGTTGATGGCGACATCTGCAATTTTCCTGGTGAAGGGTTGGACAGCGCCGGCATTTGGTGCTCTCGCGGTTACCATTGGCGGCGTGGTATGTATCGCGGCGGCCAATGCAGGCGACACGTCACAGGATCTGAAGACCGGCTTCCTGATCGGGGCAACTCCGCGCAAACAGCAGATCGCCCTGATACTGGGCGCAGCCGTCTCGACCCTGGCCATCGGCGCCACACTGCAGTTGATGAACCAGGGGCTTGCGGAGTTCCGCCAAGCCGCAAAACCGTGGGACATCGCGGCCATCCACAGCGGTGTGCAAGTGGAGGAGCAGCACTTTCATCAGGCGCAGATCCGCGTGATGAATGCAGGCAAATTGGTCGAAACGCGGCCGGGTGGCGGGTATGTTCTGCTGAACGCGCTGAATTCGCCAGAGCTGGCGGACGGCAAGTACCTCTACAATCCGCAGACTGCGCAGATTGAAGTGCAGTGGATCCAGGGAATCGGCAGCGAAAAAGCAGCAGCACCGCAGGCCCGTCTCATGGCTACCGTGGTCAACGGCATCCTGGGCCGCAAGCTGCCGTGGGGCCTGGTATTGCTGGGCGTATTTTTGGTCATTGCGGTGGAAGTTCTGGGAGTCCGTTCCTTGTCGTTTGCTGTCGGTGCGTATTTATCGATCGCGACCACGCTGGCCATTTTTGCCGGCGGCGTCGTGCGCTGGATGATTGACCGGGCGGTGGAGAAAAACGAAAGTGAGAGTGAGGTAAGTCCGGGCTCGCTTTATGCCAGTGGTCTGATTGCGGCCGGCGGAATTGTGGGGCTGCTGGGTGTCGCCCTCAAGTTATACGAAACCGCAACCGGCAAAGAAGATGTGCTGTTGTTTCCGGCAACGAATCCTTTGCACCATGACTGGGTATCCGTGTTGATGTTTTGTTTGCTGGGCGGTTCGCTTTATTATTTCGCGCGCAAGCCGCTGAAGTGATGCGACAACATTACTACGTGTATGTCGTGGCAAGCCGGACGCGTGTCTTGTATGTGGGAGTGACCAATAGCATCAAACGGCGCACGGAAGAGCATCGGCAAGGTGATTCTCCTGGCTTCACTGCAGGCTACAAATGCGGCCGTCTGGTTTGGTTTGAGCACTATCAATACATTGACAACGCCATCAATCGCGAAAAGCAAATTAAGCATTGGAGCCGGGCCAAGAAGATTTGGCTTATCGAGCAGATGAATCCTAGCTGGACCGACCTGAGTGAAGAGTGGAGAAAAGAAACTGCAGGTCTCTCCACTCCGCTACGCTCCGGTCGAGACGACAATTCTGGGGAGCAGTAAGCAGAAGCGTTTCCACTAGACAGCCGAAAAATTTTCCTGGTGAAGATAACGCCTTAGCCACCACAAATTTGTCGACCGGAGCGTAGCGAAGTGGAGAGACCTGCAGTTTGCTTCATGGAGAAACAGCCCTCCCCGCCCCACAGAATT
>JBARKD010000390.1:0-3191 GCA_049800615.1 Acidobacteriaceae bacterium
GTTTCCAGACTCAGGAAGTAGGCGCGGCGCTGAACCGCGAAGGAATTGCTGTACGTTCGGGTCATCATTGCGCGCAGCCAACGCTGCGCAGGTTCGGTCTCGAAACTACGGTTCGCCCATCGCTCGCACTTTACAACAGCTTCGAAGACATTGACGCCATGGTGGCGGCGTTGTTCCGTCTGAAGCGGCTGGGCGCGTAGCGCCGGTAATACTGAAGTGGCTGTAGCGGCGTTCCTTCTCCTATCCGGTCTCTCGTGCGGTAGACTCGAAGCGTGCCGATTCAGACACGGGGCCCCGTAGCTCAGGTGGATAGAGCAGCAGTTTCCTAAACTGTTTGTCGTGTGTTCGAGTCACACCGGGGTCACCACTTCTCTCGGCGGATGCCGTTAGAAACATTCCGCAAAGAGAAAAGGCGCGCGCTCGGATGGAGTCCGGCGTCTATTGGGATGCTGGCCACCTTCGTTCCGGGAGACAATAGGAATCCATGCCGGTGCGAACGCGGCGTTCTTGCTCTTTCCTGCTATGGCTGCTTCTGTTCTGTCCTTCGTTGCCGGCGGCCATTGTCCATGGAACGGTGACCGATCCGCTGGGCCAGCCGGTCATCCACGCCAGCGTGGTCCTGGTGCAGAATGGCCAGGTATTGGCCCTTGCCCTCACGCGTCTCGATGGCAGCTACCAGATCAATAGCGGCGCCAGTGGGCGTTTTTACGCCCTCGTCTCGGCCTCGAAGTTCAAACAGATCACCACGCAAAGCTTCTACGCCGGCGCGGTAGACAGCCATGAAGAGAATATTGTTCTAGAGCCGGCGACGGCTACGCAAGAGATCGTAACATCCGCCACCGGCACGCCTCTGGCTGAGGGCGAGATCAGCGCAGCGATCAGTACCCAACGCAGCGGTGATTTTCGCAGCCGCCTCGATCTGATGGACCCCTTGCGTCAAATGCCGGGCCTGTTCGTCCTTCGCCAGGGACAATATGGGGGAACTACCTCACTCTTTATCCGCGGGGGCAATTCTGATGCCAACCAGGTGAACCTGGATGGGGTGCCCCTTGGGGATGTTGGAGGCGCCTTCGACTTCAGCACCATGTCGACGGCCGGCATCGGGCAACTCGAGGTTTACCGCGGTCCTAATAGCGTGCTGTACGGCTCGGATGCATCCGCCGGGGTGGTCAGCCTTGGCTCGCAGCGCGGGAGCACCGCATTTCCCTCGTTCTTCTACGAGGGCGACGCCGGTACTTTCACCAGCTTCCGCAATCTGGCCCAGCTGGGCGGAACCTACAAGAGGGCAGATTACTACGGTGGATTTGACGGTTTCCAAAGCGACAACTCGCTCAAGATGGATGAGTTTCACGATTACACCAGCATGGCGAACCTGGGCTACGCAGTCACGTCCGCGACTCAGGTTCGGGTATTCGCGCGCAATAACGATGCGGCTACGGGAACTCCGGGCGCCTTCAATTTTTACGGTATTTCCAACGCCGGAAAGCGGGCGAACCAGGACATTTATCTCGGCGCGTCGCTGGAAAACCGCACCTTCGGCGGTTGGCACAACCTGGTTCGCTATGACCTGACGCGCAAGCGGGAAGAAGACACAAACTTTTATCCTACCGGCATTCCGCTCACCATAGGTAATTATTACGGATACAATATCCGAACCCTGGGGGCCAACGGAGATTCGGTGACTGGCCAGGCTATCCTCAATTTCGCGGGAATCTACCCCAATACGACGGAGCGGGTGAACAATCGCGACCGGGTCTACTTCCAGAGCGACTACCCGCTTACCCAGCACATTTTGGGAATGTTTACCTTCCGTTATGAGGATGAGCGGGGAGCCAAAAAATCAGTCGCCTACGGAATCGACCAAACTTTGGACCGGCGTAACTACGATTACACCGCGCAGATTCAGGGCAGTTTCAAATACCGCCTTTATTATTCGTTGGGTGGCGGGGCGGAAAAGAACCAGCTTTTTGGGACGGTGGGCACTCCCCGCATCGGATTGGTCTACTACCCGGCTCGCCCGGGGCAGGGGATTTTTCAGGGGACCAAGATCCGCTTTAACTTTGCCAACGGCTACCAGGAGCCCTCGCTCGATGAGCAATTCGCCAGCCTCTACAGCTTCCTGCTGACTCAGCAGGGCGGTCCGGAAGCCATCCAGCAATTTCGCATCAAGCCGATTGTCGAGGAGCAGTCCAGGACCTGGGAGGGTGGCGTAGCGCAGAGCTTCGTCAATGACCGCGGCCTGTTCGAGGTCAGCTACTTTCACAACCAATATGGGAGGCAGATTGAGCCCGTGCCGGCTACAGAAGTTCCGTTGTTGCTGCCGCAACTGAGCTCCGGTGAGCGGCAGCAATTGGAAAGCCTGCTGAGCAGTGCGGGAGCTCTCGATGTGAACTCGCAGTCGTTCCAGGCCCAGGGCGTGGAGAGCGAGGCGAGTTTTAATTTGATCAGGGGTTTGTTCCTGGGTGCAGGCTACACCTACCTGGATGCGGTGGTGCAGCGGTCATTCACTTCCGACGCGCTTCAGCCGGCGTTCAATACCGGATTGCCCGGTGAGCCTCCGCCTCCGTTCTCTCACGTGCCGATCGGCGCATTTCAGCCTCTGCGCGGGGCGCGTCCTTTCAACCGGCCGCCCCATACCGGCTTCGCAGCGGTGAGCTACTCGACCGGCCATTTCTCGGCCGCATTTACCGCGGCGATTGCCAGCCGGAGCGACGACTCCACCTTTCTCGGGGGACGCGACACGTCGGGAGGGAACTCGCTGCTGTTGCCGAATCGCAATCTGGACTTTAGCTATTCGAAGCTTGATCTGAACGCAAGCTATCAGCTGTTATCCGCGATCAGCGTTTATGCTCAGCTCGACAACCTTACCGGGAACAAGAAAATCGGACCGATTGGTTATCCATCGCTCCCCTTCACCTACCGGGTCGGCTTGCGACTATCGCTCGGGCACTCGAAGAACAAATAAAGAGGTGTTGTGATGCGAACAGGGCGTGAAGGGGCGGGGCTTCAGAGTCTGCGTGAGAACTGCGGTTTGTTCGATCCGCCATCGGCCTTGCCATGAAAGCAATCGGGCGGCGCTTCCTGGAAAAGCCAACCTTTCAACGCTCACAGAATTGTCGTCCCGACCGGAGCGAAGCGAAGTGGAGGGATCTGCGGTTTGTTCTATCTTTTTCCGCCCCCTAGACAGAATT
>JBARKD010000391.1:0-10731 GCA_049800615.1 Acidobacteriaceae bacterium
AACAAATACGGCTTGCCTTCTTCATAGGCGCGAGCCAACTTCTCCAGCCGCAGCTCCGTTTCTGTCGCGCCGGCATTGGCGACTTCCAACGCGTAGGAGGCTACCCAGCCCAGGTACAGCGGGTTCAGCGCTCCGAGCAGGTGGGCGCGGCCGATGGTGCGCAAACGATAAGCGAGCGCGAAGTCATACACAATCCGCACCCAAAGATCGTCGGGCATATGGAACCGGTCACTGCCCGGCCGCGCCAGCCGCTTCAATTCCAGGAGAGTGACCGGAGGCAGCACCAGAGACCATACTTCCTGAAGGTTGCGGAAGCCGAGTTGAAAGGTTTCCACCATGGGAGTTGTGTTGGCCGGCGCCCCATCGGCCGGTGGCGGCAAGGCCCCTCCCAGACTTTCGACAGCCGTCGAACCGCGAACTCGCTGCCACAGGGCAGCATTCGTCATCATTTCGGCAAACAATGGTCCGACAGTTTGCGTAAGGACCGTGCTCAGATCTACGCCGTCGGCCGAGGGGAGATGGCGCACGTCAACGTGCACCTGACACATTGAGGAGTCGCGAATGACAGCTTCGGTGGCTGGCCAAAAAAGCGTCTGTCCCTGCGCGGTCGTCCGCTGCAATGCCACTTCCAGCTGCGGAAGCATATCGCCGGAAAGACAGAAATCCGGCGCTAACGGGAAGCGAACGCGCCGGCCATAAAGCGCGCGCGTGAGCGGGGCCAGGATACTCGAGTTCAGCAGCCCGTCGAATTTGCCCATGGCATACAGAGGCATGGCGAGTTCACATCGTTTCTCAAGCACGGGCGCCATCAGCGAAACCAGGGAATTGTTGGCCAGAGCCGCAAGATCGGAGCCGATCACAGCGCACGCGCTTACGCCAAGCTCCCGTGCTGTGGCGAACAGAGCCTGGTATGTGGCGGCGGAGGCCAGACCGGGAATGCGCGTCGGATCCCCGGCCGATAGCGAATAAGGCATGAAATGCAGCTGCCCGTCTGTCGTCGCCGATTCCGGTTTTGTCTCCCCTGCGCCTGACCCGGGAAATGCAACTATGGTCCGTAAAGCGGAGAACGGCGGCTCGCCCATGACTGCCTGGGTGGCTGCCGTCCGCAAATGCTCTACATCCACCGGAGCAGCGACTGCGATCAGCAGATCGGCTTCCTTGATTTCTTCAGTGCCTGCTTTCGTCTCTTCCGAAAGCTCTATCTTAGCCATGCCGATACCCCAGATCCGTGTAACGACCCCTACAACGGATCTTAACTGCTGCGACTCAAATCTGGGCAGCAGCTTCGTGTCATCCCAAAAGCGGCAGTCCCAAAATGCCCGTCAGCGGGATCAATACCCATGAGGGGCGGTTATTGAGCACATAGACCAGTTCATAAAACGCCTTATCAATCACGTAGGCTTCGAGCAGTTGCTGGAACAGGAGCGGTTCGGACGGAACTATGTCCGCCCCCTGAACAACTTCACAGTAAGTCCGAAGAAATGCCGATGAGACCGATTGCTCCCACAGACGAGCCCACGGTTCCAGCCGCTGAAAGTCTTCCGGACGCCGCGTGGTGTACTTCATCAGCGCGGAAAATGCCGCATAACTGAAGGAGCGCAGCATCCCGGCCACGTCTTTAAGCGGCGATTGCTTGGTTCTGCGTTCCTCGAGCGAGCGCGCTGGTTCACCCTCAAAGTCCAAAATGACGAAATCCCCTTTGGCCCGCAGTACCTGTCCCAGATGATAGTCCCCGTGGATGCGGGTGCGCAGTGCATGGACTTCCTTCGCGGCCACCTGGCGGAAGCGGTCGAGCACCAGGCGCTTGCGGCTCAGCACCAGGCCGGCCCTCTCCAGGACCGCATCGGGCAGGCGCGCAACGTTGAGCTTGAGCGCTTCGAAGCCCTTGTTGGCATGCGCAATCAGCTCTTCGCGCAGCCGGTCAACATCTTCCACGGTCAGTGGCTCGGGCTTGAACGCCGGATCCTGGGTCGGGGAAGCGAGAGCCAGGTGCATCTCAGCAGTTCGCCTGCCCAGCAATGCGGCAGCATCGAGATAGGAGCCCACGTGCTCGCGAGCGGAGGATTGCTCTTGCGCCTCGCTAAGCTGAAGCAGGGTGGCCGGCGCTTCCGTCACACCCGACTCGGCAAAATTCTGCAAGGCGCTGGCCTCGTAGTAGCGATCCAATTCTTCCAGCGTCCATTGCCACCCATCCCCTTCGTTGTTGACCAGTCCCTGCAACATGGCCACCGTCGAAGGTACCTCGCCTTTGCGACTGTATTGGATCGATCCCCCGAAGGGTGCGACATGGATGAACCCTGTCGATTCGGTGAGATAGCGGCCAATTTCCGTGTCCGGGTTAGGTCCGGGCTGCTGTCTCCGGAACAGCTTCATGATCAAACGATCGCCGAAGAGGATCGATGTATTGCTTTGCTCTGCCGAGCCGAGCCGGGGCATCGCGTGCTCCGCTCGTCCACCCTGTAACTCCCGTAGCGCGTTGCTGGGCAAACCGGAAATGGCGCCTTCGCGAGTCGCAAGCTGGCTCCCTTCGGCGATCAGTCCCAGCAGGGCTTCGCAGGCACTGTCGGTAAATACTGCTTCATGAAGGACACCATCGCTCTCGACCGAGCTGACCCGGGCCAGCACCGCATTCGGAGAGTCTTCCCGCAGAGCATTCGCAGCTTTTCCAAACCGCATGCCGAGGGTGACCATGTAGAGGTCGCATGGTCCTTCGCCGTACTGGACTTGAATCCAAACCAGCGCGCTGCTCCCCTGATTGAAGGCGGCCCAGTCTTCGATCCTGGTGCCGGTGATGACGCGAGATTTCGCCCCGAACCAACGTTGGCGTGCCAGATAGCTGCGTAATATCAACTCCTCCAGTTCTCGCCGGCCATTGCCTTCGAGAATGCTCATCCAATCTGTGGGCCCGGCGATTTCGAGCTCCGGCTCCCCTTCTTCTGCTACGGGCGGCCCCTGCTCGAGAGAGGGCTGTAGCTCCAGCCAAAGAAATCCATAAGTACCCAGCGTCAGCGGATAAGGGGCCGTCCGGATCCGGGGGAATTCGACATAACCCAGCATTTCGATGGGCACCATCCCGGCATAGGCGGCCAGGTCCAGCTCCACGGGTTGGGCAAAACGGGATAGGTTAGCGACGCAAAGAACCTTCTCATTCTGGTACTCGCGGATATAGGCGAGAATTTTCCGGTTAGTCGGGTTGAGAAAGGCGAGCGTGCCGCGGCCAAAAACCTGGAACAGCTTGCGCAGCGCGATCATGTTGCGCATCCAGCTGAGGAGGGATGAGGGATCGCTCTGCTGTGCTTCTACGTTAAGCCCCTCGTAGCCCCACACCGGGTCCATGATGATCGGACTGTAGAGCTTTGCCGGAACGGCGCGGGAGAATCCCGCGTTCCGATCGCCATTCCATTGCATTGGGGTGCGCACCCCATTGCGGTCGCCGAGGTAGATGTTGTCGCCCATGCCGATTTCGTCGCCGTAATAGACGATTGGCGTCCCGGGGAAGGAGAAAAGCAGGCTGTTCAACAGCTCGATACGGCGCCGGCTGTTATCTACCAGGGGCGCCAGCCGCCGCCGGATACCGATATTGAGCCGCATCCGCGGATCGGCGCTATACGCAAGGTACATATAATCGCGCTCATCGTCGGATACCATTTCCAGCGTCAGCTCGTCGTGGTTGCGTAGAAATAGACCCCACTGGCAGTTGTTGGGGATGGCAGGAGTCTGGGCCATGATGTCGGTGATCGGC
Source organism: Acidobacteriaceae bacterium (assembly GCA_049800615.1). Lineage (GTDB taxonomy): Bacteria > Acidobacteriota > Terriglobia > Terriglobales > Acidobacteriaceae > PALSA-350. Next base: position 3,743 of record JBARKD010000391.1, read on the forward strand.
AGCCGGTCTTCCTGGCGGAGCGCCATGTAGATTCTGGGCATCAGCGGGAAGTGGAATGCCATGTGGCATTCGTCCCCGTCTCCGAAGTAAATGCGCACATCCTCGGGCCATTGGTTGGCCTCTGCGAGTATGGTTCTGGCCGCATATTGCTTGTCGATTTCGGCGCGGATGCGCTTCATCACGGCGTGGGTTTCGGGCAGGTTCTCGCAGTTGGTTCCTTCGCGCTCAACCAGGTAGGGAATCGCATCCACCCGCAGGCCGTCGACCCCCATGTCCAACCAGTAGTGCATTATTTTGACTACTTCTTCGATGACCACCGGGTTGTCATAGTTCAAATCCGGCTGATGGGAGAAGAAGCGATGCCAGTAGTATTGCTGGGCTTCCGGATCCCACGTCCAGTTGGATTTTTCCGTGTCGGTAAAAATTATGCGCGCGTCGGCGTATTTCTGGTCAGAATCGCTCCACACATAAAAGTCGCGTTCGGGCGAGCCCTTGGGCGCGTGGCGCGCCCGCTGGAACCAGGGATGCTGGTCGGAGGTATGGTTGATAACCAGCTCGATCATCACCTGCAGCCCGCGATTGCGCGCCTGGGCGAGGAATTCGCGAAAATCGTCCATGGTTCCGTAGTTCGGGTGCACGCTCAGGTAGTCGGAGATGTCGTATCCGTCGTCGCGCAGCGGGGAAGGGAAGAACGGCAACAACCATAGGCACGTTACCCCAAGATCCTGCAGGTAATCGAGCTTGCTGAGTAGTCCCTGGAAGTCGCCGATACCGTCGTTGTTGCCATCCATGAATGCCTTGACGTGCAACTCGTAGATGATGGCATCCTTATACCAGAGTGGGTCCGCCGCGCTTCCCGCTTGCTTCAATCCTGTCCTCCCGGCTTGGTTTGCCGCTGCAATAGCAACCACTGTAGTTACCTGAGTTGCGTCACGCGGAAGATATGCGCCGGAGCTTCCGCCGGACGTAATTCTACATAGTTTCTCGGACCCCGCCAGTGGTATACCTGTTCCGCCAACAGGTCGTCGACGTCGAATGCATCGCCTTGCGCCAGTCCCAGCCCATCCAGGTCCAGGTCTACCCAGCCGCTTTGCACCAGGGATGGATCGAGGTTGACCACCACCAGAATGACACTGGCGCCGTCGGCTGTGCGCTTGGAGTAGCACATGAGAGAGGGATTATCCGTGCGGTGGAAATGGAGCCTCTCATTGCTCTGCAGGGCGGGATTTGCCCGGCGGATCTGGTTCAGCCGCGTGATCAGCGGCTTGAGACTCAAAGGATCGGTCAAATCCCAGTTCTTGATTTCGTATTTTTCCGAGTTCAGGTATTCTTCGCTGCCGGGCTTAACGGGCACGTTTTCCCCAAGCTCGAAAGCTGGTCCATAGATACCGTAGTTGGAGCTTAGGGTCGTGGCCAGCACCAGCCGGCTGCGAAACGCCGGCAGACCACCCGTCTGCAGGTGACCGGGAAGGATATCGGGCGTGTTGGGCCAGAAGTTCGGGCGGAAGTATTCGCTTACCGGGTAGGCGGTGAGTTCCTGCATATAGCGCGTCAGCTCTTCCTTGGTGTCACGCCAGGTGAAGTAGGTGTAGGACTGGGAAAATCCAAGCTTGGCCAGCCGCTCCATCACCCGTGGCCGGGTGAAAGCCTCGGCCAAAAACAATACATCGGGGTCCTTTTTCTTCAGTTCCGGAATCACCCATTGCCAGAAAGGAAAAGCCTTCGTGTGCGGGTTGTCCACGCGAAAGATGCTCACTCCCTGATCGATCCAGAAAGAGAAGACGCCTTTGAGCGCATCCCACAGTCCTTGCCAGTTGGAAGTCTCGAAGTCTAATGGATAAATGTCCTGGTATTTTTTCGGCGGGTTCTCGGCGTACTGGATAGTTCCATCGGGGCGCATCTTGAAAAATTCAGGATGTTCGGTCACCCATGGATGATCCGGGGAGCACTGGAACGCGATATCGAGGGCGACTTCCATTTTTAGTTCCCGGGCCCGCATGGTCAGGCCGGCAAAGTCCTGAAGCGATCCAAACGCGGGGTGTATCGCAGTGTGGCCTCCCTCGGAGGAGCCGATCGCCCATGGGCTGCCCACGTCGCCGGGAAGCGCCTGGGTAGAGTTGTTCTTGCCTTTCCGGAAGCTTTTCCCGATGGGAGAAATCGGCGGCAGGTAAAGCACATCGAAACCCATGTCGGCAACATAGTCTATCCTGCTGGTCACCTCGCGCAGTGTCGCATGTTTCCCTGGGGTAGTTGACCAGGAACGGGGAAAAAGCTCATACCAGGCGGAAAAGCGCGCTCTTTCCCGGTCGACCTCGACCTCGAGCTCGCGGTCATACCAAGTCTCGAGCGCAGGATCGGGATAGCGGTTGACTACGGCACGAAGCTCGCTCTGCAGTGCGAATTTAACTTTCGCGACGTCCTCCGCGCCAGATTTAAGCGTCTTTGCCCAGGCTCCCAGCTTGGCGGCGTCTTCTTCCGTCGCCCGAGCTTGTACCTGTTCCAAAAGGAGTGCGCCGGTGGCAAACGGTACGGTTAGTTCCTGTTTCGCATCCACGCGCTTTTTAAGGTCGCTTTGCCAGGTCTCAAAATGATCGACCTCGCCCACGAGAGTATAGCGGTAACGGCCCATGCGGGTAACGGGAAACTCACCCCGCCAACGGTCGTTTCCCAACGACACCATCTCCGTCGTGCCCCAGGTGCTGTCACCTTCATTCTTCCAGAGCAAGCGGGCCCGCACATGGTCGTGTCCGTCGCCAAAAACGTCCGCTTCCACGGTTACGAGGTCGTTCACGATGCGCTTGATGGGAAAGAGTCCGCAGTTCAGTTGCGGCTCTACATTTTCAATGACTACGCGGCGCCGACCCTCTTTTGGCTTTGCCATTGCACCCCCTTCCGCTGATATTAAGGAGATCAATTCGGTCACCATGCACATCGTCCCTCTTTTCCCTTCGGATTACACCCCATTGTAGGCAGATGCAGTTTCCTGCACACAAGCGCATTCCATCTATAGTCGAACCATGAAATCTGATCTGCGTCCCCGCGTTGCACACTTGGTACTGATAATCGATTTGATGGGGACGGCTGTCTTCGCCGCCGAAGGCGCTTCGACCGCGGTGCAGAATCGACTCGATGTGCTGGGCCTGCTGGTCCTTGGCTTCGTCACTGCCTTGGGAGGTGGAATCATTCGTGACCTGCTGATTGGGGATGTACCGCCTAGTTCCATTCGCAATTGGATTTATCCGGCGGTGGCCCTGGCAGCCGCGGCGGCGGTGTTCGTCCTGCACGCCTTCGCGTCCTCCATGAACACCTGGCTGGTCATTACCCTGGATGCTGCCGGCCTGAGCTTCTTTGCCGTTGCAGGTGCGACCAAGGCTCTGGAATTTGGGCTGCATCCTCTGCTTGCCGCCATGATGGGCGGCATTACCGGCGTGGGCGGGGGCACCATTCGCGACCTGCTGATTGGCCAAGTCCCTAAGGTCTTGCGCGCCGATGTTTACGCCGCCGCCGCCCTGTTCGGCGCCGTTATTACCATCCTGTGTTTAAAATTGCGGCTCAAGCCGGTGGTTGCCAGCACCGGTGGAATCATTGGCTGTTTCGCACTGCGCATGCTAGCCGTCTACTACCACTGGAACCTGCCTCAGGCGAGAAGCTGAGCGAAAGAAAACTCAGAGTTTACGCCGTTAGCAACACTGTTTTAAGCGGGACCATCTCACAATTTTTACCCATTTCATCTTCCGTCGTTGGACAATCAACAGATGCGCCTGATCACCTATCGTCGTGATTCGATCACTGGCCCCGCCCTCCTGAAGGATGGGCATGTCTTCCCGCTCAATTCGCTCGGCTATTCCGACGCCCTGTCATTCATTTCAGACACTCCCAAACGTTGGCAAGCAGTCAAGGAGCAGTTAGACGAAACCGGACCGGCTCTGCTCTCGCCGCTATCGGGGGTCACTTTGGATGCTCCCCTCCTGCGGCCCGGCAAGATCCTCTGCATCGGCCTCAATTATCGCGATCACGCCGCGGAGTCCAAGATGGACCCGCCCAAGTTTCCCACCGTGTTTTGCAAGTTCCCGCATGCGCTGATCGGTAACGGCCAATCTATCCTGTTGCCGCGGGCGACCAAGCAACCTGACTATGAGGCCGAGTTTGCCGCGGTGATCGGCAAGGGCGGCCGCAATATTCCTGAGGCAAATTGGGAGGACCACATCTTCGGGTACACCATCATGAACGATGTAAGCGCGCGCGACGTACAGTTGGCCACGTCGCAATGGACCCTGGGCAAGAACTTTCCGACCTTTGCTCCGATGGGACCATGGATTGTCTCCAAAGACGAGGTGAAGGATCCTCACCAACTGGATATTTCACTGTCCATCAACGGGGAGAAGCTCCAGAGTTCCAATACCCGGGAGCTCATTTTCAAGTTGCCCCAGCTCATTTCCTATATATCCACCATGATGCCGCTGATGCCGGGCGATATCATCAGCACGGGGACACCGGCTGGGGTGGGTATGGGCCGGACTCCCCAGCGATGGCTCCGTCCCGGTGACGACATCGTGGTAGAGATCGCCGGCATTGGAACCCTACGCAACCCGGTTGAAGCCGAGCCCTGACAATCTGGATTATTCGGGCCGCCGGTGCTAGCATCTCGCCGAGAGAGCTCTATGATCAAGGTCATTACGGTGGAACGGGAGTACGGCAGCCAAGGCGCGGAATTCGCTCATCGCCTGGCGGGCAGGCTGAATTGGAGGCTGATCGATCGCTGCGTCATCGATGAGGTCGCGCAGAAGGCGGGCGTTCCCAAGAGCATGGCGGAGCAATGCGATGAGCGCCTGGATCCGTGGTATTACCGTATGGGCAAGTCCTTTTGGCACGGCAACGTGGACCGTCTGCCCGCGCCGCCGAAGGAAAAGATCTTCGATAGCGAGCGCATGGTCGACCTGGTGCGCAGTTACCTGAAGGAGCGCCTGGCGGAGGGAAACTGCGTGATCGTGGGACGCGGCGCTGCCTGCACCTTGTCGGGAGTTCCCGGCGTCTTCAACATATTTGTCTATGCGTCGCTTTCCAGGAAGATTCGCTGGTTTGAACAACATTTTCCCGAACAGGCTGAACGCGCCAGGGATGAGCTCGAGGCCACAGACAATCGCCGCGCCGAATATGTTCGCCGCTACTACGACCGGGACTGGGCCGACCGCCGCCTGTATCACATGATGATCAACTCCTGCATGGGTTGCGAAGCCATGATCGAGGCGGTCATCGACGGAGCGGGATTGACCGCGCTGCGCGATCAGATGGGCGTCGCCGGGCACGGCCATAGCTGACCTGGGGCCCTCATCGGCTTCGCCCTGAGATGGGATCACAAGGCGGGGTGGAGAGCGGTGGTAGATGAACCTGACCCTCGCCTACATCGCTCAACGTTCCCGAAGCGACTTGTTCGATTCTGCTATCAACACCTACCTGAAGCGCATTGGGCATTACGCCGCGATCGAGTCGGTTGCGTTTCATGACGAGGAGGCCTTGTTCGCTTTCATCACCCGGCTACGGGTTCGCACTCCTGCCTGGCTGGTCTTACTCGACAGCCGGGGGGATGAATTGCCGTCGGAGAAATTCGCGAAATGGCTGGAAAGTCGCCGCGATTCGGGACTACAGAACATTGTGTTTGCTGTCGGCCCGGCGAGTGGTTGGTCCGCTCAAACTCTCAGCCAGGCCAACAACAGCCTGTCGCTAGGTAAGATGACGCTGCCTCATGAGCTCGCGCGGTTGGTCCTGGCCGAACAGCTCTACCGGGCATTTACAATACTTGCTGGGCATCCGTACCACATCGGGCACTGATGTGAGTAATGTTCACCGCATCTTCCCAATCAGGAAGTGCACAAATTCCGAGGCATAAATGGGCGCAACACCGGTGTGTTCCAAATTCGGAGCATGGCGTCAGGTGTGGGTGATAGGCGCCTTTTGGGGCACGTGGCAGAAGGGAAGAAATGGCCTGGTTTAAGCGACAGGAAAACGAGATCGAAGCAAATGCGGAAAAAAGCGTTCGCACGGAGGGTTTGTGGCAGAAGTGCGAAGGCTGCGGGCAACTACTCTTCAAAAAAGATCTCGAAGCGAATCTCCAGGTCTGTCCCAAGTGTGGCCACCATCACCGACTGGATGCTCGTGACCGTGTAGCCGCCTTGTTGGAGCCGGGCTACCAGTTGGTAGACATGGATCTGATCTCCACCGACCCGCTGGAATTTGTCGATCTGAAACCCTATCGCGAGCGCCTGGAAAAAGCGAGACGCGAAACCGGCCTCAACGATGCGGTGGTGAATGCCGTGGGAAGCCTGGGTCCGCATCCCGTCACACTCAGCGCAATGGAATTTGCCTTTATCGGCGGGAGCATGGGTTGTGTAGTGGGGGAAACGATTGCGCGCGCGATTGATCGCTCTTTGGCTGCCCGGCAGCCGTTGATCATTGTTGCGGCTTCCGGGGGCGCCCGCATGATGGAGGGTGTGGCCAGCCTGATGCAATTGGCCAAGGTCTCCGCCGGACTCGGCCAGCTGGATGCCGCCGGGTTGCCCTATATATCGGTTCTTACCCACCCGACGACAGGCGGTGTCACCGCCAGCTTTGGCATGCTGGGCGATCTCAATATTGCCGAGCCTGGGGCCCTCATCGGCTTCGCCGGCCCGCGGGTCATCGAGCAGACCATTCGGCAGAAGCTGCCGGAAGGGTTCCAACGCTCGGAGTTCTTGCTGGACCACGGTATGCTGGACGCGGTTGTCCCCCGTCGCGACATGAAGGCATATTTGATCCGCGCGCTCGACTTCATGGGACCCGCCGCCACTGGTGGCTGAAGTCATTCAAGAGGAGTCGCCGGGCAATGGCGCCTGCCTTTTGGTTGGCTCGCTCTAAAATACAGGTATGTCTTATACCTCGGCTCTTGACCGCTTGTACGCTCTCGGTCTGGAACTGCACACGGCGCCTGGCATGCCTCGCCGGAAGTTCGAACT
>JBARKD010000392.1:0-9889 GCA_049800615.1 Acidobacteriaceae bacterium
TCCCGGCAAGGTCGCAGGTCAGCCATCGTTTCGTGGTCCAGGGCCGGCCGACCGAGGTTGCGGTGAACGACGGCACGGTTCCGGAGGCGGAAGCCAGCGTCCACCGCCAGACCGTATCCTTTTCAGCACCGGAATAGGGCCGCGCTGCCGGCTGGAAACGATGCCCCATGAAGCAAACTGCAGGCCTCTCCACTTCGCTTCGGTCGAGATGACAATTTTGTTGCGAGGGAACCGCATCGTTTCCAGCCGACAGTTTTTGTTGCCGGGATGGGAAAACAGCTTTCCCCTACCCACAGATTTGTCGTCTCGACCGAAGCGAACCCGGATTTCCTGTCACTCCCCCCGCTAATTCTCCGCTTCCCCGCCTGCCATCTTCACCTCGGGATGTTCCAGCGTGCCCGTGACGGCAACCGCCTCCGTACCGGAGCCGCCCTTCAGATCGATCTCGCGATCGAACGAGATTGTTCCCGATAGAGGAACCGCGTCCTGGCCCCTGGCCAACAAACTGTGTGTGATCTGAATCGTACTGTCGGCAATCACGGCATCGCCGCTCCATTGATCGAACTGCACAAACGGCTGCGCAGCCACCAGCCGCGGAGCCTCGACCGGCAATCCACCCTTGGTCCAGTTCCAGTGCAGATTTCCGCTGGTCGACTCCCTCAAGTCCTGGGCATCAAAACCCGACATGCGGAGCTGCGCAGAGAGGTTGACCGCTCCGCTGCCCCAACGCTCCTCGAAGAGCCCAGCCAGGGCACTGGGAGACGCGTTGGTAACCTCCACCTCCAGCTGATATTGAGCTTGCCGACCGGAGGCATTCACAACACCAGCGAGGTGTATCACCCCATTCGCAACCCGACCATTAAGCGATCGAATTTTGATCGTCCTTCCGCCAATGTCGACGGCAGCGGTGGCATCGTGAACCACAAGATTGCCCGCTGAGAGGTCGCTTGTCTCGACCGTGCCGGAGAGGTCGGGCCACGGAACAGAATTGAGGTCGATGCGATCGAGTAGCTCGCGCAACAGCGCTCCGCCTTCACTGGTGCCCAGCAGCGCGGATTGCAGCGCGCCCGCGTCAAGGCTGGCCGTCCTCAGCGAGAAATGCCTCACGCACGGCTTTTCTTCCGGGCACAAAACAGGAAGCTCCAGAGATCCCTGGCCCTCGAGCTTGCCATAGCTGATAGACGCATTGGTCCAGGCGATTTGGCTGGGGCTCAGAATCGCTTGTGCGGACAAAATTCGCAGCGGTTGTGACAAATACCCTGTCTTCAGTTCGGCGTTGCGAATGGTGACATTGCCTTCCGCTGTCGATGGGGCGATCGGATGGTTGGGCTCCGGGACGGGCAGCACCCATCTGCCGCGAAAGTTGAGGTCCCCAAGCGCCGTCCCCTCGGCGCCGAGGGCGGCAAACGACGGACCGAGCAGCCCGAAGCCTTTGTTGAGTTCCTGCAGCCGCGCCACACTGGTGGCTCCACTCACATGAAGTTCAAAGCCGGCGGAGGTAAATCGGCCGTCCACCGTCGCGGGAGCCGGCCCACCCATCGCCAGCCGCATCGGCTGGAGCAGCAGAGCCGGGGTCCCGCCTGGCAGCGGGCTGTCCCAGCGCAAGCGTACCGGAGCAAGTTGAAACGGTTTTCCGGAACCAGGTGGGCTCAGGCTCAGCGAATCCAGTTTCACTTCCCCCGAGATCAAAGGGGGTCGTTCTTCTTGCGATGTGTACTGGAATTGCCCATTGAGTAATCCCGTAGCCTGCACTCCGGCTCCGAGGCCGCTGCGCACTTCTTGCAGCCCGGACAGAACCGCCCCGGCGGGAACCCGCTGGATCTCGAGCGCCAGGTCTGCCTGCGGCAGGGTTTGCGCTTCCTGTACCGAGCCGGTAAGCAGCAGCGCTCCGTCCCCCACGGGGGAGGCGCACGAGATATCCTCGAGCGACCACGACTTCTTCCTGAAAGACGCTTGGCACGAAGTTGCCAGGTCCATGGGATGCGTGGGAGTAAACTCCGACCGATGGAACCCGGCCACCGTGATTTTCGCCTTGATCCGTGCCTCCTCGGCCGTGCCGCTTACCTGGGCCTGAGCCTCGAGACCGCCCCGCCAGCCAATATCACGGCCTAGCGTGAGTCGGCTCAACTGGCCCAGCGGTGCTCCGCTCCAGCCCACTTTGAGATTGAGCGGCATCTCCCCCATCAAGTCCGCCCGGCGCAGTGTGCCGTCGATTCGCAGCACGCCAGTGTCAGCCAGTGAGATGTCGAGATCCGTGCGCACCGGCTGCGCCTGAAAGTGCACCTGCCACTCAGCGCCCGGTGCGAGCGACACGGAGAGTTCCGAATTCAGGAAGGAGAGCGGCGTTTTCTCGTTCGCCTCTTTGACATTGATGCGCGTGTTCTCCGCATCGATATAGGGAAAACGCGGCGTGGGCCCGGCAAGCCGCTGGCCTGTCGGAGCGTTTGGGATACGCGCTGCCTGAACCAGAACGGAGGCCACGTTCCAACCGCCGTTGGGTTCCCGAACCAGGTTCAGGCTGGCATCATCGAAATGAATGCGAGAAACCTCCAGCCGGCCCCGCCACAACGACAGAAGTCGAAGGTAAGCCACCACGCTGCTGGAGTAGAGCGTGGGCTCAGCTCCAAAATGAGGATCTTCCTCCACCGAAAAGTCAGAAAATTCGAGCGCAGGCAGCGGCAATACGCGCAGCCTCACCGAGGAGGTATGGATCGGCCGCCCAATGCTGCGGCCAATACTTTCCGTAATTTTGTGTTGATAGCGGCTTAGGTTGACCAGCGGCGGCAGCACAAAAGCCACCACCAACAACACCACTGCCAGAAGAATCCAGCGCCGCAGCGGAGGACGCTTCTTTACGACACCCATCCTAACGAACCAGGTGTAGCGTTCGTCGCCAGCGGGTCTGGTCGAAAAAGTGGAGGACTACATGGCCGTAGAAAGCAATCTTGTCTCCCAATCCCACTTTTTCATAGGAGTTATCAGGCTCGATGAAAGACCAGTAGACAAAAAGCGGACGGCCGACGATATTGGCCCGCGGAACAAAACCCCAATAGCGCCCATCGAGCGAGACGGTGCGATTGTCGCCCATGGCAAAGTATCTGCCCGGCGGCACCACCAGGTCCTCGCCCTGGATATAACCGGGGAGCTCAGCAGCCCAGGTTGGCGTAACATCCCCGCTTTGGCTTGGCGGCACTGCGGGGAAATCATCACGATAAGGGAAATAGTTGCCGTAATCGGGCATGGCCGCCTGCGGTTCGTGTTGCGGTTGCCCATTCAGGAAGACCACGCCGTTCCGCAGGTGAATGTGATCTCCAGGAATGCCGATGACCCGCTTCACCAGGTACAGGTCAGGCTCGCCAGGCTTAAAGAAAACAATAATGTCACCGCGACGGACATCGCGGTAGTAGACGAAGGGAGCCCAGGCGGTCTGCGGCGCCAGTGTGATCCGGTCCACCAGCACATGATCGCCAACCAGCAACGTCTTCTCCATGGAAGAAGACGGAATCTCGAAGTTCTGGAAAATAAAGGTCAGCGCAAATAGCCCAATGACCAGGACGGTGCAAATAGAAGCGAATGCTTCGATCGGCGTTTCTTCCCTTGCCTGCTCAGTCCTGATCTCGGTTTCTGTGGATTCTGTGCTAGCGGTCATCGCCTCTCACTCAATGAATGACCCGGAACATGCGACTCCACCGTGCGAAGTCCATCACGGTGTCGAGCGGGCTCTTCTTCTCGAGTCCGAGTCTATCATCCGGCAGTTTGTTGGAATCGGTTGCCGACGGTTCATGCAGGGAGAAATAGATGAAAAAGGGCAGACCGACGATGTTGGCTCGCGGAACAAAGCCCCAATAACGGCTATCCCGGCTGTGATTGCGATTATCCCCAAGTACGAAGTAAACCCCCGGTGGAACCACCAGCTCGCCGTTTTGCACATCGTGGCGCATTTGTATCCACCAGCGGGTGTCCACCCCCGGGTCGGTGTAAAGCTTGGCCGGGAACTGATCGCGGAAATTGTCCTGATATGCGCCTTCAAAAACCGCGAAGGGTTCGCTTTGCTTCTGCCCGTTGATCCAGACCACGCCATTCTGCAGGTGGATGCGGTCGCCGGGCACCCCCACCACTCGCTTCACTACGTGATCGGACGGATCCAGCGGAAAACGAAATACGATTACATCGTCCCGCTTTACGTCTTCATAAGGAAGCAGCCAGCGCCAAAAGCCGCGCGCTCCGTAAACCGACTTGTTGACCAGTAGAAAGTCGCCCACCAATAAAGTTCGCTCCATCGACTCCGAGGGAATACGGAAGGGCTGCACCACAAATGTGAGCACAAACAGCGCCATCACGATAATGGACAAAAGCGAGCGGAAGGTATCGAGGAGATTGGGGAAGATGAGGTGGGAGTGATGATCTTGCCGGAACGCCCGCGCGACCGGCGGGCCGGTGACGGCAGTCGCCACCGTAACTGTTTCTTCCGCGGTCACCCGGAGGAATCCTGTTGTTGGCTGTTGGGTCAAGACCCGCTACCTTCTGCCACTTCTTCCGTTGCACGGCTCTGCTTTCGCAGCTTCTCGAAGGCCCGGCGGGCGGCTTCCTGCTCCGCCCTTTTCTTGGTCGTCCCGACTCCGCGGGCGAGCGGTTTGGGACTGCTCCCTTCCGCTACTCGAACTTCTACCAGGAAGCGCTTGCGATGATCTGGCCCGCTCTCAGCTTTGAGCACGTAAGCCGGCGGCCCCGTCTTCTTGGCCTGCAGCAACTCCTGCAAGGCCGTTTTGTGGTCCCCGAGCGACACGCCATGGTCCAGCGCCTGCCGCAGGTCATTCATGTAGGGCGCCACCACGTGCCCGGTTACGAATGCATGCACCGGAGATAAACCGCCGTCCAGGTAAAGTGCGCCAATGATGGCTTCGACACAGTTCGCCAGCAAAGTCGATTTTTTCCGCCCTCCACCCCGCTCCTCTCCCCGCCCAAGGCGCAAATGACTCCCCAGGTCGAGCGCGGAAGCGACCTGTGTCAGGTGCCGCCGGCTGACCAGGCTCGCGCGCAGGCGGGTCCACTCCCCTTCATGAAGATCCGGATAGCGGCGAAACAAAATTTCCGCTACCACCATGCCTAAAACCGCGTCCCCTAAAAACTCCAGTTGCTCATTGTCTTCTTCGCGCGCAAGCTTGCCACTTTCCCCTTGGCGGCTTTCGAGCGTTTGCTCATACGCCAGCGAACTATGGGTCAGCGCCTTTACCAGCAGCTGCGGCTCTTTAAAAGTATGACCCAGCACTTCTTGTAACGTGTTGGGAACCGGGGATGACATCGTATTAGTTGCCCTTTCTCTTACTGTAGTGCATAGACGTAGAGATCGCAGGGCGGGTAACACATTAGAAGTACATCAGGTCAATGGACCGGCGCATCTGGCGCCGGCTGGTCGTCACCTTCCGGCTCGGTGTGCACCTGCTTGGGTACTGCATATGGTTGTTTCAGACCCTTTTCCGCAGCCACCCTGGTGTCCGATTGGCCGTCACGCACGGTGAGAGCGGCGCGATATTCGTTGACCGCCTGATCGCGCTCTTCCTGGATGTCATAAATGCGCCCCAAATAAATGTGCGACCAGGCAAGCATGCGCGGATCGTTGGAGAGCCGGATCGTCTCTGCGAATTCGCGTTGCGCCGCAGGAACGTCGCGGTGCATGATGGCCACCCGGGCGAGGATGAAATTTGCCCGCGCCTGGTCTCCGGACTTGTCGTTCACTGACTGCTGTGCCAGCAAACCGGCGCCTTCGGCATCGCCTTTGATCAGTTTCATCTCCGCCAGGTCGAGACCTCGCAATTCTTTCGCCGTGTGGTGAACCAGCTCCGAAGAGCTTTGCTGGTTGAAGGTGACCTTTTTCGCGTGGCTCAGCTGCTGGCTCACGTCCATCCCGTACACCATTTCGCCAATGCTTTCTTTGAAGCTCTGCGGTTGTCTTTCGAACGCGGCAAAGGCGTCGTAAAAGTATTCGGTCAGAACGTAGCCATCGGCCATGGCCTCCTGCACTGCACGGCGGCGCACCGCTTCGGCTGCCTCCACCGACGCATTGTGCTGGTGCGTGGCCGCTTCCAGATCGGCGCGCCGGATGTCGGCGGGAATTTTGTAGATGGTGACCCCGGTATCCATGGTTCGAGCTTCGATCGACCGGATCATGCATTCTGCTACCAGCGCCACAATGTCGCTGCGATAGGAGATATCCAGGGGCGCATCTTTGACCGTTTTCAGGAACGGCAGAAGCCGGTCCAGCGTGCTGGCGCGCGCGTACAGCAACGCCTCAACTTGATAGTGAAGATAAGCGTGACGGACCTCGTGCATGTGGATCACGCCATTGACCGGCGAGATCACCACGACATAGTCGGCGCCGTAAACCCGGGCATTCGTCTGGGAAGGATCCAACAGCGGCTCGGCCACCACCAGGAATCGTCGTCCGTTGTTCATACCGGCAGGTGTTTTGAGGTAAATGCCGGTATCGTTAATCATCTTGGTCAGGGAATCGTGCAGCGTGTTGAGCTGGCGATCGTACTCCGGACGAAAATGAACCCAGATCACGTGCAAATCTGCCGACTCGCTAAAACGTCGCAACAAGGGCAGAATGTTTTCCACCCCGCTGGCATCCGGAGGCAAATCGGCCCCTTCGGCGCTTGGCGTCAGGTCCGGCGGCGGACTGATAAAGAGTGCCAGCGAAATGTACTGCGCCAGGTCGGCTCCGGAGTCGGAAAGCTTATGCTGCGCGATGTACGTGCAGATCTTTTCCTGCGCATCCTGTGCGTCGGGCGAACCCCGAAGGGCCTGATTGACTTGGTCCCGAACTTGCCGCCGAAGTGGGTCTGAGACAGCCAGCCCCTCATCGTATCCGCATGCATTGAGGGCAACGGCAATGTCGAACAGGGCCTCACTGTTTTGCAGGCTGACGTCGGGGCCCGCCGTATCTACCAGGGCGGCAGGTCCCTTCGGCGCGGGCTCCGCGGGTGCTGAAGAGCTGGAAGATGGATTCTGGGGTCGCGCGCTCGGCCCTGCGAGCGGCATCAACAACGAGATCGTCGCGATAAGGACCCGGGAAGAAATGGCTGACGACTTGCTACGACCTTGCATAGAACGGTGAAAGACCCTCAACAAGTCTATGCACTGAAGCAACGCAGGGTCAAACTACCAGGCGCGGGTCCCTGAAGGTCGTCAGATGACCTGCGAGCAGAGCTCTACCCGCGAACAGGGACGCTCGAAAAAGAAAGGAGAACAGTACCGCGCACCGGCTGCCCGAAAATCTGGGCCGGGGCGAAAACGCTGAAAAGCAGGGCGTCTTTGAGTTGGGCGCGCGTTTTCGCATCCGTGTCCCCGGAGACGATCTTGTAGTCGTAAACCCGGCCCTCACCGTTTACAAAGGCCTGCACAACAACCGGATTGCTATCGTCTGCTACGCTGCCGGCTGGCTGCAGCGAGGTGTAGAGAAAACGAGGGTTCGTGGCCTGCCCGAGTGGTTCGTCACGCGCTAGTAGCGGTTCCGGAGAGGCAAACATGCCCACCAGCACAGCGACTCCGCCCAACAGGGCAACCGTGCTCGCAAAACCCGCCGTAATCTGCCACAGCAGGGGAAGGAACGTGTTCTGCCAGCGAATACGTCCCCGGGCAAGTTTTTCCTGGGCCGTATTAGCCGCTTGCTGCGATACCGCGACCCGCAGCCGAAGGCTTAGATTCAACGGGGCTTTCGCCGGCCCGATCGAGCTGATCAACGCCTGCGCCTTCCGCCATTCCGCAAATTCTTCCGTACACGCAGGACAAGCCTGAAGGTGCGCCGCGATCTCATGCATGGCAGCGCCACTCATAGCGCCATCAAGATATGCCGAGAATTCCCGCCGAAAATGCGCGCACTGCTTCACTTGGCACCCCTGGCGCTGGTTGTCAGCGCTTCCATCTGTTGAAACGTCGAACTCGGCCGCTTGGTCGCTGCTTCGGCAAACCCTGCCAGCCGAGCCTTCAAATGTGCACGTCCACGCATAAGACGCGACTTGACCGTGCCAAGATTCACTCCCAGAATCTCCGCTACCTCTTCATAGGAGAAACCTTCAATATCCCGCAGCACCACCACTGCCTGGAATGGCTCGGGAATCAGCCGCAGTTCCTCTTCCACCCTGTGCCGAATCTCTCCCTGGGCCGCGAGGTCAAAGGGTGACTCATGCCCATCCACCAGTGTGTCTTTTAGGAATAGGCATCGTCCATCGTCCGTCTGGCCGGCTTCGGCTTCGATGGTCACTTCCTGCCGCTTATGGCGCCCCCACCAGCGGCGCTGGTTGCTGGCTTCGCGCAAGGCAATGCGATAGATCCACGTACGCAGGCTGGAATCGCCGTTGAACCCGCCAATCCCGCGGTAGATCTTGATGAAGACGTCCTGGGTCAGATCAGGTGCGTCGGTCGGATCGGGAATAGTACGGGCGATCAGGCTATAGATGGGCTGGTGATACTTGGCAATGAGCCAGGAAAACGCCTCTTCGGAACCGGCTTTCAGTTCTGAGACAATGCCGGTTTCTTCCGACGGTAAATTGAGGACGGTGGCGATATTTCCCAATGAAATGCCTGCCTGCGTGCAAAAGTTCTCCATACGATAGCAGGAACCGTCCACTTCCGTCTCCCAAACACACACCTAGGCGGCCGATTTGTGGCAGAAAAATTGCCACCCGACGCTTTATTTCGGCTCTCTTTACTTTAGACACCAGTGCCGCGATAAGTGGTTCCGCAACGCAGGTTACTGTGGTGCCGGTGCGGGCGCCGGTTTCTTCTTGCGTGTCTTCGGATTCGCTGGGCCATCCTCGATTACAGTTTTGGTGGGTTGAGGCGCGGCAACCGGCGCAGGTGGCGTTGCTTTGAGGCGGGCAATCTCAGCGTCCTGGGAGCCCATCGACTGCAGCAGCCAGCCCCCCAGTTTGCCCCTGGCGTCTTCCAGGCCCGCCCGGGCCTCTTCGAGGCTGCTGGCATCCGCCGGCGCGTTAGCCAGCGCGGCCGTCCCCGTGACCCGCAGCAGGACATCGTAAAGAGCATCCACGTTGCGGAAGACCGCAAAGGAGGGTGAGAGCACGGCCGGACCGCTGGACTCTACCTGGCTGATGAGTCCCGGAAGGGTTCCGCCGAGGTCTCGTTGCATGGACGCGACATCCTCCTCCGCGGCCGAACGAGTCGCACCGGGGACTTTCCAGCGCGCTATGTTGAGGTCGCCGATGACAGACTGCACCTTGTTCAAGGCTGGCCGCAGGGTGGAAAGGTCAAATCCAGCGGGTGGAGGTGGGGCTGCCGCGGGCGCCTGGGCAAGCGCGGCGAGGGAAGCGCTCATGACGAGCAACGTTAGCTGAGCGAGTTTCGAGCACAGGCGACCCCTGCTCTCTACCGGGACGGTAGCCATGTGCGTAGCGTTTGACGGAATTGTCATGCTCCAGCAGAATAAAGGATGTTCTTCCCTTTGTGGGCCTGTGGCGCAGCTGGGAGCGCGCTTCCATGGCATGGAAGAGGTCATCGGTTCGATCCCGATCAGGTCCACCAATAAACCCTTCCTTAACAGCTATTTGCCGGCATCGGCGAGGCGCCTTCTGCGTGTCCGAGGGTGCGGAAGGGCGCTGAAAACTTTTCCACATCCGGCGGCACGATCAATGCAACGACTTTTAGGCTCGCGTCCCGCTTCTGTGGGTCGACCGCGCGAGTGTAAACATCAAGCGTTGTGAGCAACTGGAGTGTCGCATCAACTCCTGAACAACTTGTATGTCGACACCGAGCGCCCGGAGATTCGTCGCCAGTGAATGGCGGAAGCTGTGCCAGCCGATTCTTGACCGCCATCGTTCTCATGTTGAGGTCTGACCAGGTTAGGGCGATCATTTCAGGAACCCCGAAGACC
>JBARKD010000393.1:0-27880 GCA_049800615.1 Acidobacteriaceae bacterium
GATTTGTCGTCTCGACCGAAGCGCAGCGAAGTGGAGAGATCTGCGGTTTGCTTCATGGAAAAACAGCTCTCCCCTACCAACAGATTTGTCGTCTCGACCGAACCCGGATTTCCTGATACTCCGCACCCGACACGACAACGTATGCGCCTTTCCGTCAAAGAAAGGCGCATGAAGCTCGCCAGCGCCACCACCTCAACAGGAAATCCGGGGTAGTGGAGAGACCTGCGGTTCTTCCATAGCCACTACCCCTAAATCAATTATGGGGGCGGGAAATGAAAAGACTTGGCCACCTTGTAGAAACTAAACAACTTAGCTTGAGGGAATGAAGAAGATTGGCCACCTTGTAGAAACTAAACGACTTAGATTCGAGGCAATCAGAACAAACTTGCCCGCTTGCGCTCAGTGCGCGCGTCGCGGAACTACGCTCTTTGACAATTGATCAACTCTGCATGGGGAAATCTGGGCAAAGGTAATGCTTCCCCACCGCGGAAGAGGGTACCAAGGATGACGGGGACAACCAATCCGCGGGGATTCCCGTCTTTCCTCAAGGACGCCTGAAGGAAGAGGAACCGACGATGAAACGTAAGATAGCGGCCATGTTGATGCTGGCAGGATTTGTAACAGTTACCGGATTCGCCCAGGATTGGTATCACGATCGCGATGCGCGCTTTCAAGGGGAGCAATGGAAATCGCGCTTGTTCACCGAGGTAAGCGCCGACCTGGACCATGTATGGAGCGCTCGCGGAGCAACTGAAAAAGAAAATGTTCGCCTGGATAAGACGA
The DNA here is from genome assembly GCA_049800615.1 of Acidobacteriaceae bacterium. Taxonomy (GTDB): domain Bacteria; phylum Acidobacteriota; class Terriglobia; order Terriglobales; family Acidobacteriaceae; genus PALSA-350. Next base: position 784 of record JBARKD010000393.1, read on the forward strand.
AGGAAGAACTCACGGAACTCCAGGCCAAGCTCGATCACGGGCAGATCGACAACGGCATGCTCAACGATGTGATTGACTCTATTCGCAAGTCATCGAACGATCAGCGCCTGGCGCCGCGGGATCGCGCTGTGCTCGGCGACGATGTGAACCGGCTCAAGGAGTATCAGCTCAACTACAAGCATTGGAGGGGTTAGCCGGTAAACCGAATCAAACATCCTCGGATTTACCGGCCGAAAAACCGCCGTCGACCACCAGGCTGGCGCCGGTAATCCAACTCGATTCGTCCGAGGCAAGAAAGAGGACCGCCCGGGCAACATCCTCCGGCTCGCCAAGCCTTCCCAAAGGATGCATGCTGACCAGGCGCTCGTGGCGAACCGGGTCGCTCAACAGCGGTTGCGCCATGGCCGTGCGGACGAAGCCTGGACAGACGCAATTCACGCGGATTTTGCGCGAGGCAAGATCCATCGCCATGGTTCGTGTGAGCGCCACCAGCGCACCCTTGGAAGCGCTGTAGGCGGCACGGCTGCGCACTCCCGTGATGCCCGTCACCGATGAAACGTGGATGATGCTTCCCCCTTCGCGGCGGAAATGTTGCAGGCAGAATTTTGAGCATAGGTAAGGGCCACGGAGATTGATTGCCATCAGCCTGTCCCAGTCGCCGGCCTCGGTATCGGAAACAGTACGGCGGAAGGCGGTTCCGGCCGAGGTGAACAGCACGTCGATGGGGCCAAACCGGCCGGCGACATTCACCACACTCTCCCGAACCTCGTCTTCTTCCGCGACGTCGCAGGCAAAGGCGAGAGCTTCACCTCCCGTGTCACGGATCTCCGCGGCGATTTGCTCGGCACGAGGCAGATCACGGTCCAGGACGGCAACCCTGGCCCCTTCGGCGGCAAAGAGGCTGGCCGTTGCCGCGCCAATACCTGAGGCTCCCCCGGTTACTACTGCGCTCTTCCCTGCCAGACGCATTGGTTCCTTTTCTCCCTTCGGGCGATTACCCCTCCGCCGCGTAATCTGACGGAATGCTTTTCGCGAAACAGACATCTGTGATTTACTGCAAGGTTACTTTGGTCGTTATCGGGAGAATTATGGCAGATGAGCTTTATTTCGAAGATTTTTTCCCCGGCCAGCATTTCGATTCCCTGTACAGCTATCGCGTGAAATCTTCCGAGATCATCGAATTCGGGGAACGCTACGACCCACAGCCCTTCCACATTGACGAGGCGGCGGGGGAGAACTCATTTTTTCACGGTCTCGCCGCCTCCGGGTGGCTGACCGCGGCCATCGCCATGCGGTTGCGTGTGCAGTCGATCAGGGTGTCCGGGGGGATGATCGGCGCCGGAGTCGAGGAGATGCGATGGACGCGGCCAGTGCGGCCGAACGACAGTCTGCGCACGCACGCGGAAATTCTGCATGTGCGCCCGTCGGCCAGCCGTCCCAGCTACGGCGTCGTGCGCTCACGCACCACGGTCTACAACCAGCGCGACGAGGTCGTGCTGCAATCGATCGTCAATTTTCTGGCTCCGCTGCGCTACCCGCCCGAAAGTCAATAAAGAGGACTACGGCGAGATCTGTTCGAGCGCAAGATCGCGCGTTCGTGGGCCCATGAAGCCGATCACGGCCATCACGGTCAGCATTGCCAGGGCGATGAAGGCAAAAACCCCGGTTACGCCAAACTGCCGCAGCAAGGCGGCAATGAGGAATGAGGTGAAGATGGCCGAGAGACGGCTCCAGGAGTAGACGAAGCCCACGGCCCTTGCGCGAATCCCGGTAGGAAACAACTCGGTCTGATAGGCATGAAAGCTAAAAGACATAATGTTGTTGGCTAACGTAAGCGCGACGCCCATGAGGATGAGGAACAGCGGCTGCGCGGCCTGACTGAAGGTCAATCCACAGACCACGATGGCCGCCGCGCCGGCGACAATCATGGTGCGGCGCTCGAATTTATCCCCAATCCATAGGCCAATCAGAGGCCCGACGGGAGCGGCCACGGCGATAATCGATGAGTACATGAGGCCGGTGGTGACAGTAATCCCTTGGCGCACCAAAAGCGTTGGCACCCAGTTAGCGAAGCCGTAGAAGCCGACGGTTTGGAAGACGTTGAAGATGACCATCATGGTGGCGCGTCTGCCGTAGGGTGGGGCCAACATACCGCGAAAACCCGCATCAGCGGCAACCGGCGTTCCCGGGCCAGGCTCAGAAAGCGGCTTGCCATATTCGCTTGCCACGGCCGCCTCGATGCGCGACAGCACCTGATCCGCCTCCGTGAACCGGCCTTTCTGAGCCAGCCAACGCGGACTTTCCGGTAGAGCACGGCGGATGAACCAAACAAACAGTGCTCCGTGCGCGCCGAGGATGACCACCCAGCGCCATCCATCCAGTCCCAGGAGTCGGCGCGGCGCCAACAGATACGAGAGCAGAGCCGCAACCGGCACCGCCAGGAAGCCAACCGCCTGTTCGCAAGCGAAGGCCCGTCCGCGAATCTGCCGCGGCACAAGCTCGGAGATGTAAGTGCCAATGGTTACCAGCTCGACCCCGATTCCCAGGCCGGCGAGAAAACGCCAGAAGTTCAGACCTGCGGCCGTGGTCTGAAATGCCATGACCAGGTTGGCGCCCGTGTAGAAGAGCAGCGACCAGGTAAAAATCGCGCGGCGGCCGAATCGATCCGCGAGAAAGCCGCAACAGATCGTCCCGATGAATAGGCCGGCAAACAACGATGCAATGAAGGCGGCGATGCCGGTCATGCCAAAAAAACTCGATGTGGTCGTGGTCAGAATGCCGCTCTTGACGATGCCCGGCGCGACATAGCCGGAGTAGAGCAGGTCATACAGTTCGAAGAAGAATCCGAGGCTCAGCAGGACTACAAATTTCCAGATGGTGGGCGTGGCGGGAAGCCGCTCGATGCGCGCGGCAATCGCACCCGCGGCTGCCGCCTGCGGTGGGGACGTCACGTGCGCGGTCAGCTCCTGTTGTGGATTCGTCAACGATGGCCATTGTAGACCCGATGGGGTAACGGTTTTGCGTTTACGAATCCGACCATTGCTCTCAGATGACACTGCTTGTCGACTAGTATTCCGGCATCAAAGTGAATTGTCATCCCGAGCGCAGCCGAGGGACCTGCTGTTTGCCTCATGGGAAAACAGCTTTCACCTCCCCACAGCATTGTCGTCCCGACCGAAGCGTAGCGCAGTGGAGGGATCTGCGGTTTTCTAAACCGGCAACAGATCCTCTGCCCTACTCGGCGCGCAATGCCTGCACAGGATCAACAGTGGCCGCGCGCCGCGAGGGCAGATAGCAGGCCAGCCCAGCGGTAGCAACCACCGAAGCCGTGATGACGAGATAGGTGAGAGGATCGACCGGGCTCACGTTGAAAAGGATGGACGACATCAGCCGCATGGTAAGGAACGCCAGGACGAGGCCGCAGACTATGCCGATGCCGGTGAGCCAAAGACCCTGGCGGACAAACAGCGACGTCAGGGTGTTGCGCTGCGCGCCCAGAGCCATGCGGATGCCAATTTCCCTGGTGCGTTGCGATATGGAGTAGGAAATGACACCGTAGATGCCGAGAATCCCAAGAAACAGGGCCATGCCCCCGGCGACGCAGAGCATCACCAGGGTGAAGGAAGTCCGGGCCATGGACTTCGTATAGTAGCGGCCCAGCGTGGAAGGATCGTTCAGGGGCACCTGGGAGTCGACGGACCAGGCGCGCTGCTGTATCTCCTGCAGGAAGACGCGCGAGCCGGCGCGCGGACTACGGAGGACAAAAGCAAGATTTCGCTGTGTGCTTTCCTTTTCTCCTCCGAAACGGGCGAGCAGGACGGGCCAATAGACAGAAACGGGTGCGGGCTTGCTGACGCCGTCATCGTAGGTTTGCTGCACCACACCGACGATCTCGCGCCAGTCGTCATTGTTGGCCACACGAATGCGCTTGCCTAAGGCTTGATCCGGGTCATGCCAGGATTGGCGCGCGAACTCTTCGGAAACGATGGCTACGGGCCGCTTTTCGTACTCGTCTGTCCAGGTGAAATCGCGTCCGGTGATCATGCGCGTGCCCAGCGTCGAGAAGAATCCGGGAGAAATGAACTTGAAACGGCGTATGGGCGGCAGTTCGCCCTGACCGTAGACGTGGTCCTGCACGAACACAGGATTATTGGAACTACGCCCATCCATGGGAACGGCAGTGGAGAAGCCGACAGAAGAAACTCCCGGAATAGCGGCCAGCTTGTTAAGAATTTCCTGGTCCATGTGGAGCAGGCGGCTGCTACCCGTGTCGGGCACGTGATTTTCCGGGATGTAGAAGCGAAAGGTCTGCACGGTGTCAGGGTCCGCAAAGCCGGGATTCACGTGCATCAAGGCGCGGAATGTTCGAATCATCAACCCGGAGCAGATGAGGAGAACGAGTGCGAGGGCCACCTGCACCACGACCAGAGTTTTGCGCGCGCGATGCCGCTCACGGCTTTGGCTCAATGCGCGGCCTCCCTGACGAAGATCGCTGTTGGTGCCCGCGCCCACATATTTCAGCACGGGAATCAAGCCGATGAGGAGACTGGTCAAGAGCGCCAGGCCGAAGGCAAACAGCAGCACGGGAAAATTAATGCCAATCTCGTGGATACGGGGCAAGCCAGTGGGGGCAAGGACGACCAGAATGCGCAATGCTGCGTAGGCCAGGGCGAGACCGATCAGTGTGCCGGCAAAGCCCAGAACCAGGCTTTCGCAGAGCAGCTCGGCGGCGATTCTCCCCCAGCCGGCGCCGAGAGCGGAACGAATCGCGAGCTCCTGGCGACGCCCTTCGACGCGCACCAGCAGAAGATTGGCGACGTTGGCGCAGGCGACCAGGAGAACCAAAGCGATCGAGCCCATCAGCACCCACAGAACGTTGCCGATATCGCCCACTACGTCCTGCTTCAGGGGTCTTAGATTCGGAGCGATGCGTGCCTTCTCAAACAGGTCGGCGCTGAAACCTTCAGGAGCGGGAAAACTGCGGTTGACGATGGGAAGCAGGCGGGACATATCCGCACTGGCTTGGGCCATCGTGACTCCTGGCTTCAGCCGGGCGAGTGCGCTCTCATTGAAACCGCCCAGGTGGGTCTTGCTACGGTCCCATTGGAAGGGCACGATCAGTGCGGGGTCCGCCAAGTCAAGAAAATGGAATCCGGGAGGCATCACGCCAATGATGGTTCGCAACTTTCCATCGACGGTGAGGGAGCCGCCAATGACCGAGCTGGCGCCGCCAAACCGGGTCTTCCAGTAGTCATAGGAGAGGAGCACGGTTGGCGGGGCTGAGGGTGAATCGTCCTGGCGGGTAAACAAGCGGCCCAATGCGGGGGTAACTCCGAGGATGGGCAGAGTCCCGTCGGTCACATCCAGCCCATTGACATGCTCGGGCTGGCCTGCGCCGGTTACCGTCAGTGAGTCATCATCGTAGGCGCCCATGTCCTCGAGGGTAGTGTTCTGCTCCCGGTCGATGAAGTAAATCGACGGGGCCATGTTCAATTCCTTGAAGCCGATGCCGGGAGCGGTGTGCCAGACGCCGATCAACTGCTCGGGATGAAGGTAAGGCAGCGGCTTCAGCAGCACACCCTGGATGACGCTGAAGATCACGGTATTCGCGCCAACACCGATGGCGAGCGTCAGCAGCGTGATGGCGGTGAACACAGGAGCGCGGCCAAGCCGGCGCAGCACCTGCCACAATTGATCGCGGAACATTGCCATGAGGTGTGCCTCGTTGCTACGGTACGTTAGTGTGCGGCAAATGGTTCCCGGAGCCGGGGTTTCGTGTATCAGGGCGCGGCTTTCAAAACCAAAAGGACCTACCAGAGCAGCTTCGCCCCGAACTGGACCTGACGCGAGGTGGTAGAGGTGCTGGAAATAGCACCCGCCGTCCCGGAAAGCCCCGAGGGGGTAAACACAATGAGGTTCGGGGTGTTGAAATTGGCGCGGTTCAGCAGGTTGAAAATTTCCGCGCGAAATTCCAGGTTCAAACGCTCGTGAATGGCTGTGTCCTTGACAGCGGAAAAGTCCCACGTGGCCAGGCCCGGACCCGTGAGGGTGTCCCTGCCCAAATTGCCAAAGAAGCCGCTGTTTGCCGGCGGCGCCAAAAAGGCGCTGGGGTTGAACCACTGATGAGGATTACCCGTGACGGCGTTCCCGTGAAAATTTGGGTTGATAAACGGCCTCACTGGATTGCGCGTGTCGCCATTGTTGGACGGGTTGTAACTGAGTTGCGGAGTAATTGGGAATCCAGCCTGGAGGACGACGAGACTGTTCACGGACCAACCGCTGACGGCTGCGTTGCCCGCCTTTCCCAGCCCGGCGGCAAAGCGTTTGCCCTGGCCAAAAGGCAGGCCGTACACAGCACTGATGACTCCCAGGTTCCTCACGTCGTAGGTGGCAGGACCCCAGTCCGCCTTGATGTCGTAAGGATTCGACACCAGCCCGGGCGCGTTGCCGGCAGTGGTTGCGTTCAGAGAATCACCGTCGTCCAAAGCTTTCGACCAGGTATAGACGCCGCGCAGAAAGAAATCGTGACTGTAACGATGATTTACGTCCACCTGCAGCGCGTTATAGCTGGCGGATCCGGCAGAAAACCAGGTCCAGGTGTTGGCAATCTTTGGATTCGCCTTCGCCGCTCCGGCCGGAGTGTAATAGGAGCCCGCGGGGACAGGGCTTCCAGCAAGAGGCGCGGGAAAAGTGGAGGGATAGTTGGCCGGGCAAGGAGATGCGGGACAAATTGTCGGGAACGGCGTGTTGCCATCGACGCCGACAAGCTCATGATATCCGTGAGAGCCGACGTAACCCACAGTCAAGGAAGTGTTGGAGGTCAGCGCCTGCTCCACCCGAAGGGACCACGAGATCAAGGTGGGCATCTTCATATCGGGTTGCACGCCGCCGGGCACCAGCAATGCATTGGAAGGCGGCGGAGCCTGGGTGGAAACGGGAAATTTCGAAACCGCAAAATTGGCGACGCTGTACGTAGGGTTGAAGGGCGCGTTCTGGTCCATGCGATACCCGAGCGCATCCTGCAATTCGTAGTACATGCCGAAACCGCCGCGGACCACGGTTTTCTCGGAGTAAGGGCTCCATGCAACCCCGATCCTTGGTGCGGGGAGAAACTTCGCATTGTTGGTGGTAAATGCGTTGGACGCTACCCGTGGCTCGGTGGAAATGACTCCGTTGGTAAAGGTGTAGTTCGCGGCGCGTCCATGGGCCTCATTCCAACCCGTGGAGAATTCCCCGCGAAAGCCCAGGGAGACGGTGAGTTTGGGGCTCAGGCGAATAACATCCTGGCCGTAAAGCGCGCTGAAGAGCGAACGCCAGTTCAGAGGGGTCGGCGTGGGGTTATACAGAAAGCTGGAGGTCGTCCCGGTGAGGAATGTTTGCAGGCTGGTAAACGTGGCCTGCCCGAACTGGCTAAGGGCGATGTTCTCGTTGGACTGAAACTGCTGGAACCATGCGCCAAAGCTGAACTGATGGGCGCCGCGGGTCAGAGCCACCCGGTCCTCATAGGTGTAGAGATTGCGAGCAATGGTTAAGTTACTGCCATTGTTACTTCCTGCGAGACCGACCTGGGCCTGCGGATTGGAGGCGGCGCTGCCGCCGACCACCACCGCGCCGACCAGGTGGCCGGTGAGGAAACCAGGAACGTCTGCGGCCGGAGTGCCGGGAGTAGGCTCACCCGTGAAGAAGTAGCCAGCGCGGGAATATCCAAATCGCGCAGTGTTCAGGAGGCGTGGGGAAACGACGTGCGTTTCCTCAACCGTCGCGACCTGTTCACGCAGGTTCAGGATGTCGCTGCTGTACGGATCGGCGATGGTGGCTGTCACATCGCCGCCGTCATCGATGGTGTAGATCCCGGACAGGTTGTCCTTGGAAGAAAGGACGTGGTCAATTCTCGCGGTGCCGAAATCTTCGCGGATGGCCTGAGGGGGACTGCTGGAGACCTCGGCAATACCGTTAAAATCAGGATCGCTTGCAGCGGGAGTGGGCCACAAATTCAACAAAGGCCGCACGCTGGCAACCGCCGCGGCTCGCGAGTTCAGATCTGGCACAAAGGCGACCGAAGTCTGATGCAGACTCTGGCGCAGCCCTTCATAGTTGGCAAAGAAGAAGGTTTTGTCTTTCTGGATTGGGCCGCCCAGGGCGCCGCCAAATTGATTGCGGCGAAATGGCGGAGCGGAAGCCACATCGAAATAGTTGGGCGCGTCGAGGACATTGTTACGCAAAAATTCGTAGACCGAGCCGTGCAGCTGGTTGCTTCCCGACTGAGTCACGATAATGACTTGGGCTCCGGGGCGCTTGCCATACTCCGCGCCGTAGGTGTCGCGCAGTACGTTGAATTCACGAACCGCTTCCACGCCCAGCAGATTCTGGCTCGGCCCCCCCGGCTGCATATTGTTCTCCGCGGCGCCGGTGAACTCAACCCCGTTGAGCAGGAAAAGGTTTTGCTGCGGTCGATTGCCGGACACGGCAAAATTATTACCGGTGGTGGAATTGGAGACTCCGACACCCCCCGTTTTCTCCCAGGTAAAGTTGACCACCCCCGGATCGGTCGTAAGCAGCAGATCGAAGCTTCGTCCGTTCAGCGGCAGCTGTTTGATTTCCTTTTCGCCCACCAGGCCGGTAATGTCCTGGGTCGTGGGGTTCACCATGGATGCGTCGGCGACCACGCGAATCTGCTGATTTGTGTCGCCAACCTTCAACGTCAGGTCCGCCGTCGCATCCTGACCAACGACCAGGACAATTCCGGAGCGAATGGCCTCCGCAAATCCGGTCTTTTGCACGGCAACCTCATAATGGCCAACGGGCAGCGCAGGCAATTCGTAGCGGCCGGCAGGGTCGGTAACGGTGGTGCGCGTCACATCGGTATCGGTATCTTTTGCGGTTACAGATGCTCCCTCCACCACGGCGCCCGATTGGTCTGTGACCCGTCCGGACAGTGCTGCGGAAACCTGGGCAACGATGGGGAGCGAGAACATACAATGTAGAACAAATGCTCCCAGCCCGAAGCGGCGAACGAATGACATATACCCTCCCAAAAAAAGCCACATCAGCAGTGGCCAAAACGAAGCTACGACAACCAGCAACAATCGATGCCTGAGCGCACTGCTGCGCGACATCGCAGATATGTCCTGATTTAAACGGAGCTAATCGTTAAAGTCAAACGGCTATATACGGTTTGCAGGGAACCGCTCTTTCCTTCTGTGAACCGCATGGGGTATGCAGCGAAAGGGCAGAGGCGGGGCTGCGCACTATAGCCCTCGCGCGGGTCGCCGCTAGGTGCCAGTGGCGGCGGAACGCAGCCACTGCTCCATCTGATCGTGCTTCACCAGACCTGCCTGCTGAAATACTGACCGGCCTCCAGACAGAACGACGAAGTTCGGGATGCCGCTCACGTTGAAACGGGCAGCTAACTCCGGATGAGCTTCGGTATCGACTTTGAGGACAATCGCCTTCCCAGCCATGTCCTGAGCTGTGCGCGCGACCTCGGGAGCAGCTGCGCGACAAGGCCCGCACCATGCGGCCCAAAAATCAACCAGCACTGGGACAGTGGCGGTCTTCATAACTTCGTCGAACAGAGCCGGATCCGCGGATAACGGCTCAGCGACAGGAGCAAGCGTAGCCTTGCAGGCTCCGCAGCGGCCTGTGTCCGCCAGATGACTCGCTCCAACGCGGTTCTTCTGGCTGCACTGGGTACAGGTTCGAATGATGGGCATGGTGTGACTCTATCTACTCAGTCGGATTAGATGCAGGAAAGGCACTTTTTCTTCAACAATGGGCGCCGCCCAGCCTCTCAGGCCGCCGGCGCCGGCCGTTCCACATCGTTGCCGGGTCCAACGGCCTCGGTCGCCTTTGCCTGAGGCGGGAAGAGGAAGCGCATGGGCGAGGAAATCAGTTGCCCGAGCACATAACGCAGCAAAGCCGCGCGCTCTTTATGGCTCACGTTGTAAGCCCGCAAGGCCACGAACGATGCCAGGGCAAAGCTGACACCCAGATTGAGGACAAACATCATCGCGATGCCGATGAACGCGCTGTAGAGCCACACCTGCACGAATGCGGCATGACCGAAACGAGCAGCGGCAAAGGCAAACATGCCGGTGTTGAGAGTGACGTGGCGCACGTCGAGAGGCAGGCCAAAAAACTCCGCAAATACCGGGAAAAAAGCAAGCAAATAACCCAGCGAAATACTCGTGCTCCAGGGGCCGATATTGTTATCCACCCAGCCGGCAAGCTTTTGCATGGCGTCGTCGCCCAGGGTATGGCGCAACGGATGATCGGCAATGGCCGCCGGGATCCGGTGATAGACAGCGAAGTTCTCGAACCAACCTCCGATCAGACCGGCCAGCCAGAGCAGGACGCCGGTGAGCGCAGCGTCGATGGCTGTTGCGGAGGCCAGGGGACGCAGCGACAAATAAACTTTCTCGGCCTGGTTGGCAGGCACATAAGACGCGTGAAAGAACTTCTGCCAAACCAGGTTGAAAACGATCGCGCCCAATGATACAGCGAGGATGTTCCCCAGAGCGGCAGCTAACTGGGTTCGGCTGATCGAGGCACTGAACTCGGTAATCTCGTCCCGGCGCGAATCGCCGCGATTGCGATTGATGATGTTGGCCAAAGTGGCCCCCGTCATGGCGGGCTGCTTGGTGGCCAAAGCCAGGCCAAAAATCTGCAGCAGCAGAAAGCTGACGGCGTAGTTCGTTCCGATCATCAGCCATTCCAGGAAAGGCGCCCGATGATGCTCCGTGATATGCAGCTTGATGGCCGCGGTAAAAACGGTCAGGAATCCGCCCCCGATAGCGGCACGCCACATGGCCCAGTATTCTTTGCGATCGTGCGCGATGTAGTGCTCGCCGCCGTGACCGGTGCGCTCTACAGTTTTGCGGGCCAAAAGGTTGAAATTGTGCGCTATCAAGGCCGAGATACGGGTGTCTTCGAGGAGGCCCTGGACCAGTGTGTCGAGCAGGCGCCGCACCGCGGTCCAATCCTCAGCCACATGATCGGTCAGATTTGCGGCGAGCAACTCCATGCGATCGAGTGCCCTGTCCATGGAGCCGAGGTCGAACACCAGCGGAGAATTGGCGCCGGTCTCTTCCATGCGAATGCGGACCAGCCCGACCTCGCCCCGGCAGGCAAAGACAGCGTTGAGCCAGGCCTCCATACACTTGCCCGAGGGTGCGGGTTGTTCGCAGGCGATCAATTCTTCCGTGGCGAACACGAGGGCATAGGGCGGAGATTCCTGCACCGCTTTCGCCTCGCTGCGCTGGCGTACGGCACGGCTGGTGCCCCGCGCGGAAACACGCGCCGCCAACAAGCGGAGCGCCTCATTCAGATCCTGGTGCACATGAGGATAGGCGGCCAGGCCTTCTCCGGACCAAAAAAGCGGGGCCAGCCGGGCAAACACGGTCGACTCGAGACCCAGAAAGCGCTGGACGGCGCGTTGCGAGGAAAAAATGGCGCCGAACTGCCGTGCCGTGTCGGTTTCGTCGCGCGGGGCAGGCAGCCAGTGCTGGAAGAGCCGGCTGGTAACTTCGCGGAACAATGCGTGCTGGGCGGGAATGCCTGTTTCCGCAAACAACGACACAGAATCGAGCGAAGCAAGCATCCCCTTGATTCCCTGCTGGAAGCGCGCTCGCAGCTCAAGGTCCTCCTCCAGCATGGTGACCCACGACACCAGACGCGATTGGTAAGCTCGCTCCGACCGCTGACCCCAGATGCCGGCAAAAAGCTCGATGAAGCAACTGCTTTGCCCGGCAAGTGTGCTCGCAGCGCAAAACCCCTCGGTCTGCGTGCGCAGCTCAGCTACGGTCCGCGGCGCAGCTTGCGCCCCACCGGTAAAGGCCTCCACCAGTTCCCGCGAATCGGAAAAAAAGCCCATGCAGAGGAAAGTGTATAGAAACAGCATAAAGATTCCCCAGCGGAGTGGATGGATGTATTTCTTGGGTTGTTGGTCCTTGCCGAACCAGGGCTTTACCTGCTGGGCTACTGTCAGGTATCGCCGGGAAGGACTGCGTTGCCGGATTGGTTAGGATTGTTTTAGGAGCGGGCGGTACGCCGCGGAGGCGCTGTTTGAGGGTAACGATCCTGGAGTTGCTGATCGGCCTGATTGTGATCATTCTGCTGGGTCAGTGGGCGCTGACGAGACTGCAGCTTTCCCGGGCGAAGCATCGCTCCCTGGCCGGACATGCTCGCTGGGCGAGACGCCTGGCGCGACTGATTCCCTACTACGAATATGACGAGTCGCAATTTTTCCGTGCCGATGACGCTCCGGAGGAGGTCAGCGCACAGCGCCGGGCGGCTTTCGGACGGCTGGCGGAGTCTTATGCCCAGCGCTTCGCCAAGACGGTGCTCAAGACCATGGAAGTTCAGGACGAACTCTCGGATCTGCAATTCACGGCGCGTTACCGTGTGCCTTTCCAGTTCAGCCGGCATGTCCGGCGGCACCTGAGTGCGGGATCGTTCGTCCTCAGCTCCAGCGGCCCCACGGTCACCGACCTGGACGGCAATCGGCGCTACGATCTGACCGGCTCTTATGGCGTGAACCTGTTCGGCTACGACTTTTACAAGGACTGCATTGAACACGGGAGCGCCCGAGTGCGCGAGCTGGGGCCTGTGCTGGGGGCGTACCACACCATTACGGCGGAAAATGTACACCGGCTGCGTGCGATCTCAGGGCAGGATGAGGTTTCGTTCCATATGTCGGGCACGGAGGCGGTTATGCAGGCCGTGCGCCTGGCCCGGTATCACACCGGGCGGCGCTACCTGGTTCGCTTCTGCGGCGCCTACCACGGTTGGTGGGGCGACGTGCAGCCTGGGGTGGGAAACCCGGTCACCGAGCGCGACACGCTCACCCTCAAAGATATGAGCGAGAAAACCCTGCGGGTGCTGCGCAACCGGCGGGACATCGCCTGCGTGCTGGTGAATCCACTGCAAGGGCTGCATCCGAACGCTGGCGCGCCCTCCGACTCCACGCTGATCGAGAGCGGGCCGCGCGCCGGCTTTGACCGCGCCGCCTACGCCGCATGGCTGAAGCAGCTCCGCCAGGTGTGCTCCGAGGCGGGAGTGGTTCTCATTTTCGATGAAGTTTTTCTGGGCTTTCGCCTGGCACGGGGTGGCGCGCAGGAATACTTCGCCATCCGCGCGGACATGGTGACGTATGGGAAGACCCTGGGCGGGGGGCTGCCGATTGGCGTGCTATGCGGGCGGGCGGACCTGATGAAACGTTATCGCGAAGACAAACCTGCGGACGTTTGTTTTGCCCGGGGAACCTTCAACTCCCATCCATACGTGATGGGGGCGATGGCGGAGTTCCTTGACCGTCTGGAGAGCCCCGGGATCCTCGCCCTGTATCGCGACCTGGATAACGTCTGGGATCGCCGTACGGCGCTGCTCAACGAACGCTTGCGCGAGGGCGGGGTGCCGGTGCGCGTGGCCAATCTTTCGACGGTATGGACCGTGTGCTACCTGCAGCCGTCGCGCTATCACTGGATGTTTCAGTATTATCTGCGAGCGCAGGACCTGGCGCTCAGCTGGGTGGGCACGGGGCGCCTGATCTTCAGTTTGGATTACAGCGAAGCCGACTTTGCCGCGGTCGCCGACCGGTTCGTGGCGGCGGCGCGGCAAATGCAGGAGGATGGCTGGTGGTGGCGGGGGGAGGCCCTCACCAGCAAGGCGATTAAGCGTCGTGTGTTGCTAGAAATGTTTCGGGCTCGTCGCGCACATCGTCCATCGGATCGATCAGCTGCCCACCCAGAAGGTGAAACGGCGATCGGTAGTAAAGCATGAAGTCATGAAATGGATCGGTGAGGATTTTAGTCATCCAGACCAAGCCGGTCTGAACGTCCCTGATGATGAACAGCTGAACGGTGCGGAACAGCAGAGCGCCGAAGCCCACCACCAGCCAAATCTGGCCGACATGCTGGACGAAGGTGGCGTGATCCGCGTACGGCGGGAAAATACCCCACAGCGTCGGATTTGCCCACAGCAACAACGGTGACAACATCCAGATCGCCATGAGCACGACCTTACGCTGCAGGTTGTAGCCGACCTTGATGTCCTCTTTGTGATCGTGCGTGGTCTGGTTGACTTCATCGTAGCCTCTGGGCTCGAAGAAGAAGTGGCCAGCCTGGCGGCTGATCATCGCTACCAGCCAGCCAATGAGCGCCGAGGCAGCAGGGTTTTTGAAGATCAGAGCGTATGCGAGCAGGAAGCTGGCCGCGCTCAGCAGGTGGAGTGACTGGTTAATACGGCTGTGGTGGTAGTAGCGATGGTCGTCCCAACGCTGGATCCGTAGAGCTTCGAGAAAACCCTGCATGCTGTTTCCTTCCAAGTTTTGCCGGCGCCAGATACCCATGAAGAAGGAGATATAACAGCGAAGTTACAGCGATATGACAATAATGGCTTTGCACCACACCTGCTGTTGGCGAGTCTGAGACAAGGGGCAGCGGGCCGCCGAAGATTAAAAAAAGGTTCGTGAGCTTACCGCGAACACCGCTTTTCCAGATTTCATTCTTTTCCACAACTTTGCCCTGATACCAAGGTCAGGTTATCCTCCCACAAAAGTACAAGGACAACAGAGATGCCGGAATGTGCACCACTTTTTAAGCACCTAATGCAAAAGAATGTCGGCGACGCGGAGTATTGGCGCGAGATTGTAATCCTGGAAGAAGGTCCTTATGTCTTCAGAGTGATCCAGGAGCTCCAGCTTGGCCAGACAGACAGCGCTGGAGAGCGCAAAATGGTACGTCCAGCGAGCCCCAACCGTCTGGAATGGATCTGTCCGAGCCGGCAAGCGGCCACGGAGCAGGCTCTGCGCTGCCTACAGCAGAGCAAGAACGACAACTGGATGTTCCCCACCGCCGCGACTTCTGCGGCTTAAAGTCTGCTTAATAAAACGCGATTTTCTTAAGCCTGCATGAAAGCAGCGTGAAACTTGCTTCATAAACGGCCTGGGTTTTACACATAAGCCAGACGCCGGCGACCGGCTGGAAGCGGGGCGCCGGCTGGTCCCAGGGAGGCTCAGACGGCGCAGATCCGGAACGCCCCTCTGAGCCCGCGGCCGACGTCGCCTTGAGCGGGAAGAATCACTGCCGGGCAACCGGTTGAGTCAGGCTCGAATCGGGCCCGCCGGATGATCTTCGCTTGGCGGTTTCCGGGCACGTGTTCCATCCTACTGGCCGCGACTTCCCCGCGGCACGGGGATTTGGATAAACTTCGACTCTCAGATTTTTCGATGGCTAAGCTTGACTGCGAAGTCGGGCTGGCAACGTAACTCTCCTCGGAAACGGCCGTCGACTCATGTGATTTTATGTATGACGCGCCCTCGCGGATTCAGTGCGTGTAGTCGCAGGAGAGAGATTTGCTTAACGGTCTGCCGCAGCCCACTGTTCAGCAAGACGAGGGATCCAATAAGCGCTCGAGCAGGAGATCGAGCAGCGGCGGCCGGGTACGGTGGTGGATCGGCTGGACGCTGTTCTTTTCCACGGTCACGAACTATATCAGCCGGCAAACCTTTTCGGTGCTTTCCCCGGTAATCGTGCAGCAGTATCACCTGAGCCATACGCAACTGGCGAGGATCCTGGGTGCGTTCCAGATTTCTTATGCGCTCACCTGGCTTCTCGGGGGCTTTCTGCTCGACGCTGTGGGAACAAGACTTTGCCTGGCGTTGGCGGCGACACTGTGGTCTGTGGTGAATATTCTCACCGGGTTCGCGCACAGCGTCTTCGGTTTTACGGCGTTCCGTTTTCTGCTGGGAATTGGCGAGGGTTTCAACTGGCCCGGGGCGAGCAAGACCGTGGCGGAGTGGTTCCCCAACGAGGAACGCAGCGTCGCGGTGGCACTCTTCGACAGTGGCTCGAGCGTAGGCGGCGCAGTGGCTGCCATGGTCATTCCTGTCATTGCGCTGAGCGTGGGCTGGCGCTGGTCCTTTGTTTTCTCCGGAGCGATCAGCCTGCTCTGGGTGGCGCTGTGGCTTCGTATCTACCATCCTTTGGACCGGCACCCAAAGGTGACCCGGGAAGAACTGGCGTTTATCCGCGATGGCCAGGATATGTCCGCTACTTCAGACCTGAAGGGCGCACAGAGATGGCTCAGCGTTCTCAGAAATCCGAACACATGGGCGATTATTCTGGGACGCGCCTTCACCGAACCCATCTGGTGGTTCTATGCCTTCTGGCTCCCACAATACCTGAGCGACGCCCGGGGCTTCAGCCTGAAGCGTATCGCCTTGTTCGCATGGATCCCGTTTGTTGCGGCGGATCTGGGCAATTTCACCGGCGGACTGCTTTCCGGTTACTTCGTTCGGCGTGGTTGGCCGGTGCTGCGCGCTCGCACCTGGGTTTGTATCGTCAGCTGCCTGCCGATCCTGGCCGGGATTCCCGCGGCTACAGTTCACAGCGCTTACCTGGCGCTCACCCTGATTTGTATAGCCTTATGGGGCTATGCCAGCTGGGCCACGATGGCGCTTACTTTGCCTTCCGATCTTTTTCCGCAGGATGTAGTCGCTACAGTTACAGGCTTGAGTGGCTTTTCCTCCGGCATCGCCAGCACGCTGTTTACCTTCGCGGTCGGCTTTCTGGTCGACCGGTTTTCCTACCGGCCGGCATTCATCGTGGCCGGATTGCTTCCCTTATCCGCAACCGCGTGCCTCCTCTTGCTTGTCCGCGATAAGCGGACGGATTCTCCGTTGCCCATCCAACCAGCCGTGGCTTCTCATTGATCTGCGCACTGTCACATACCAACGGAAGTTGAAATATAGCGGAGGCCAGGAGTTGTTATCTTGGTCTGGAATGATTTTGCCGAGAACCAATCCCGGCCGCGATGGCCGCTTGCCCCGATAAGCACCGCGCGAACGAATTTCGTATCACAACCCGATCGCCGTGGACTTGGCCGCCGCGGGTGAAGGCGAGAAAGAAATCGAAATAGGGGAAGCCGCCTTCAGAATGTTTGTCGCAACCGGCGATTTTCAGGTGGTCCAGAGATGGTGCGGGAGAAGGTCGAGCAAGCGGCCCGCGCGCTGTTCAACTGCCTCCATAGCATCGAGAATCGTGTCTTCGCGGAAACGGCGACCGACAATTTGAACGCCGGACGGAAGGTTTTCCACCAGCCCGATGGGCACAAAGCCCGCCGGGAGCCCCAGGTGATTGATGCCGTAACTATAGATAGCGGAGTCCCACAGGTCTTTCGTCTGGGCAAATCCCAGCGCATCGTAGTTCCACGGGTAGAGCGGGCGCATGAGAAACGGAGTCAGCAACAGCGGGTAAGATTCGAGAAAGACATTCCAGGCACGCGCCAGCTTTGACTTTTCCGCCATGGCGATGCGCAACGCGTCGCCTTCAAGAATTTCGCCCATCCGGTAATACCAGTTGAAGATATTTCGCAAGTCTTCGCTTCCATGGCGATCAGCGAGGGGTCCTAAGGTTGCCTTGATCTCGCTGAGCACGACGCTCATCCAGCCGCGCGCGGCATCGACGATCGAAGGCGGCTCGACTTCAACGACCTCGTATCCGGCCTCTTTCAGAAGGGCTGCCGCGTGATCGATGAGCTCGGAGACCCCGGAATGCATAGGGTATCCGTGGCTGTTACGGGTCACCGCGACGCGAACAGGCTTTTGCAGGGGCTCACCCTCGAACGGCACGGGGACCCACCAGGGATCGCGCGGATCGGCGCCCGCCATCACCCGCGTTGCAAGACGGACATCGGCGACGGTTCGGGCAATCGCACCTTGTACCGAGGTGAGTTGGGACAGCAAACCGCGCTCCGTCGCTGCCGACGGATTGAATGCGGGGATGCGGCCCTGGGTTGGCTTGATGGTCATTACGCCATTGGCGAAAGCCGGGAAACGCAGCGAGCCGGCGATGTCGTTGCCGTGATGGATGGCCCCGAATCCCACGGCTGCGCTCACTCCGGCGCCGCCGGACGAGCCTCCCGGAGAAGCGTCCGGATGCCACGGATTCCATGTGCGGCCATGCAATGGATTCACGGTTGTGAGGCGCATCGATAATTCGGGAGTGTTGGTGCGGCCGACAATGATCGCGCCGGCGCGGCGCAGGTTGCGAACCAGCGGCGCATCAGCGGGAGCGATGACATTGGCAAAGTCCGGGATTCCGTTGGTCGTTGCCTGCCCTTGCTGATCGACATTCACCTTGATGGTTACGGGCACACCGAAGAGCGGCCCAGGGTCGGCAAGCCCCGGCAACCTGGCATCGGCGGCAGCGGCCTCGGCAAGCGCCTGCTCGGTGAGATCTACGACAACCGCATTCAGCTTCGGGTTGCGCTTGCGGATGCGTCCCACAACGGAGGCCGTAACCTCAGAGCAGGAGAAGCGTCCGGCACGAATGCCAGCCGCGGTCTCGACCGCGCTCAATTGCCACAACTCATGGCTCATTCAGCGAATTCCTCACGTCGACGTTCAAATCCGTTGTTTAACTGACCCGCCGCATTCAACCGGCTGGCTTGCATCGGCTCTTTGGCCGTTTGACGAGGTTAATTGCCTGGGCCAACTACTTATCTTATGTCGCTGCAACCCTCCCGCGACATAAGAACAGCTTGTGCTATTCTCGCGGGATGGCGACGACGTCCGCGCTCCGCAAGGCAGCCGCGCTGCGGCATTCGGCGGTCGTTCGCGTCACCCATTGGATTACAGCCATTGCTTTTCTTGCGTTGCTTATAACCGGCGCCGAGATTGTAATCTCCCACCCCCGGTTCTACTGGGGAGAAACAGGCAATGTGCGGACGGCTCCCCTGTTTAAACTGCCCATCGCCTCATCCCGAGGTACGGTTCCAACGGGCTACGGAGTGCTGCCGGACCAGAATGGCTGGAGCCGCTACCTTCATTTTCAAGCGGCCTGGGCAGCGGTACTGACCGGCCTCGTTTATTGCGTTTGGGGATTTTGCACCGGTCACTTCCGAAAAAACGTCCTTCCGCTGCGGGGTGAAAGAACCTGGCGGTCGGGCTGGATAGTAATCGCTAAGTATCTGGGCCGCGCAGCGGCCGGCGAAGGGGAAGCCGACTCCTACAACGTCGTGCAGCGTACAGCCTACCTGAGTGTGATCTTTGTATTGTTTCCGCTGGTGATCTGGACGGGCCTGGCCATGTCCCCTGGCTTTACATCCGCTGTTCCGTTGAGCGTGGAGTTGCTGGGAGGACGGCAATCCGCGCGTACGCTTCATTTTTTTGTCTCTATTTTGCTCCTGTTGTTCCTGCTGATCCACGTTACGATGGTTGCCACTACGGGATTCCGCAGCCGCATGCGGGCGATGATCACCGGGCGCGCGCAGAAGCACCTGGAGCAAGAATGAACTTATCCAGGCTATCGAGGCGAAAGTTGATTACCGGAGGTCTAGCCGCGACCGCCGGAGTGTCAGGTCTGGCTGCGGCCGCCGTGCTGGCCGAGCGTTACGGATTGATCCCGCCGGACAACGGCGGCATTTTCGGTCCCGGGGAGACGCTAACCTACGCGGCACAGAGGCTGCTGACGACCCACTCGCGGGCACGGGAATTTCCTCGCAGCATGATCTCGAGCGATCCTTTCGCCAATGAAGTAGCCCCTTTCAAGGATGACTTCAAGCAGCACATCGCGGCGGGATTTGTGGATTGGCGGCTCGCGGTGGATGGATTGGTCAGCCGGCCGGCATCCTTTTCGCTTTCCGACCTCAAGAAGTTTCCCATGCGAAGCCAAATCACCGAAGTGGCCTGCGAAGAGGGGTGGTCTTACATTGCCGAGTGGATCGGAACTCCGCTTGTAGAAATTCTGCACGTCGCTGGTCTTCTGCCACAGGCGCGTTACATCGTCTATCGGTCGATCGACCGCGAGAATTGGGAAAGCATTGACCTGGCCGATGCACTGCATCCACAGACCCTGATGACGATGGGAATGAATGACGGTGATCTTCCGGTCGGGTTCGGCGGACCCCTGCGCCTGCGAGTGCCGCGGCAGTTGGGTTACAAAAGTGTCAAGTACATCAACCATCTGACCGCGACGGATACCCTGAAAAAGTTCGGGAAGGGCCTGGGGTCGGCATCACCCGAGGGTGGTTATGCCTGGTACGCGGGAATTTGAGGCGTATCTCTTCACCAATCTCTTCCAGTCGGGGGAACCGGTAGAATCCTGCTGAATGCTTTCCCGGATTCCTTACTTCCCAGTCCGACCTGATCCCCCGCTGCTGGAGGTCTTTGCCGTCGGCGCGACTGTTCTTGTCGTTGTTACGCTCTTCCATGGCGCCATCCTGGGATTTATTGTTCGCGACTACCATCGAGGGGCGAAGCGTATGCTGCGGAACGCCAATCATCCATTCTGGGCGTCGGTGCAGTTTGGGCGCGCCGTGCTGCTGATGCTGGTGCTCCATCTTCTGGATATGATGATCTGGGCGGGAATACTCAATCATCTTCGCCTGGTGCTCAACCCACGCGACAGCTTTTATTTCACCGCCAACAGTTATACGACACTGGGCTACGGAAACGTGCCGCTCGGACTGGGTTGGCGAGAGTTGAGCCCGATGATCGCGATCACAGGCCTGTTCACCTTCGCATGGACCACGGGCGTGATGTTTAACGTGGTTGGCTATCAGCGCGAACTGACCGACCAGTTGGAGAATGAGTTCGCCCACAAGCGGCAGTTGCACAGAAATCTGTTAGCCGAGCTGAATGCGCTGCGGGTACAGGAAGCAAGCCAGGAACGGAGCGCGATCGCAGCCGAGCGCGCCGGCGAGGTTGGCCAGTCTTTCGTACAACGGTCCAAGCTGCGCTGGACGCAAAGAAGAGAGATGTTCGAGATCCGCCGGGCCGCGATGGCCCAGGCCACGGCCGCACTGGAAAGAGAACGCGAAGCAAAGGGAAAGATTTACCAGCCTCCGCCGCCCGAGACTCCACAGGCATGAAACCGCTACTCGGCGGCTGCGGGGGCGTGACCGCCAAGCAGCTCAATCTGACCTACGGTCAGGTGGGCACGCAGGGAATATTCGCCATCGATGGTTTGTTTGCTGAAGCTGCGGAAGAACCCGCCCTTGTCCGCGCCATAAACGGGAGCTCTCAGCTCGCCGAGGTCGACGGACGTATCGACCCTGCGGTAATCCCACAGGCGATCGGAAGAAACAGTAATTTGTCCGACAGATAGGTCAATATCTTTGTCGCCGGCAATCTCTGCCACCTTCACTTGCCCGACGGCCATTTTCACCTTGAGATTCGTCTTGCGGGGAACTTCGATGCGGATCTGAAGATTCCCCTTGTGGAAGGAGTTACCAGAGATAGTCAGCTTGCCATCATCCGCTGTTCCGGAGAACCGGATGCGGATGTCTTGCGGGTCGACGTCATTGGCGATACAGGAAAGATGCATAACAGGATTGTCTGTACCCACGATTTCGAGACCTGCGGGCCGCGAATCGATCGCGAGCATGGCTCTGGACCTGAACGGGGTTTCGAGTGTCTGACCGCAAGCGACTTCGGTCTGGGCGAAGGCGGCTACGTTGCAGGCAAAGACGAAAGCAACCGTGGCGGCCAAAACAGTCTTCATGCAAGCTCGTACGCGGGCGGATCAGGAGATGTTCCAAAAAAGTTCACCTATGGTTTTCTGGGCGCCCCAATGCCCTTGGCGTTGCCCCATTCCTGGCTGGTTTTGGCTTAAGCAGGGGGCGGGGATCAATATCATGATCGCGCGTCCGTCCAGAAAACATTAAAGGGCCCGTCCTCCCGACCGATAACCTTCCTAACCGCGTTGGCCAAAAAGAACAGGGGGCGTGATACCCATGCCTGAATTTTCACCGCTTTGTGGCAGGTGGAACTATGCGCCGGCCGGCAATGCAGAAGTAACCTGAATGTTTGCCGCCGATCCACCACAGGAGGCGTTTGCCGAAATGGATGTGCTCTGGATCACGGCAGGTCTAGGGTGCGATGGAGATACGCTTTCCATCACCGCGGCTATGCAGCCGAGCATAGAGGACATCCTTCTAGGCGGCATTCCCTGGATTCCTAAAGTCAGACTCCACAATCCCGTGCTCGCCTACCAAAACGGCGAGGCTTTCCTTAAGCCTTTCCATCAGGCGGCTGCCGGCGACCTTTCACCATTCATCCTGGTGATCGAGGGCTCCATTCCCGATGAAACGAACAAACCCGAGGGATATTGGGCAGGCTTCGGTACGGATGCAACCAGTGGCCAGCCTTTACTAACCTGCGATTGGATCGATCGCCTGGCTCCGAAGGCGTGGGCGGTCGTGGCCGCGGGAACCTGCGCCGCCTATGGCGGCATTCATGCCATGCAAGGAAACCCCACTGGCTGCATGGGTCTGCCTGACTACCTCGGATGGCAATGGCGCTCCCAGGGCGGTATCCCTATGGTCTGCGTTCCAGGATGCCCGGTGCACCCGGATAACTTCATGGAGACCCTGCTTTACCTGCTTCATATGGCCACGGGAAGAGCGCCGATGATCCCCCTGGACGATTGTCTTCGGCCCACCTGGCTTTTTGGACAGACCGTCCATGAAGGCTGTGACCGCGGCGGCTTTTACGAGCAGGGCGACTTTGCCGCTCACTACGGCGCCGTTCAATGCATTGTGAAACTCGGCTGCTGGGGACCGGTCGTCCAGTGCAACGTGGGCAAACGCGGCTGGATGGCGGGAATCGGGGGCTGCCCGAACGTCGGCGGAATCTGCATTGGGTGCACGATGCCCGGTTTTCCGGACAAGTTTATGCCCTTCATGAGCCAACCTCCGGGTTCCCTGCTCTCGGCCAATGCCGTGGCCGCCTACGGAAAAGCAATTCACGCCTTGCGCAGATTTACGCTTGGTTCCCTCAACAAAGTGCCGGCCTGGAGACGGCGGAGCACGCAGGATAGCGAGACATAGTACCCAACGAGTTTCAGTGGAGCCCTGCGATGGGAGTGCATCCTGAAGGCGCCAGCCTGGTAAAAGAGATCGAAGCCCTATTCTCTGCCCACGAGACCTTACCGGGCCACGTCGCTTGGCCACCCCCGTCGGAATCGGATGTTCTCGACCTTGCTTCCGCGGAAGCCTCGCTCAACGAGATGGCCGACGCATTTCACCCGCAACATCGGCTGAGCGGCGAAGGCCCGCACCTTTCCCCCCAGGCAAGTGCTGAACTCAGCTTTAAGACGCTTGTCGATCAATTGCCCGCGGTTATCTTCATGGCATCGCTCGAAGGCGGAAAAGGAAACGCCTACGTCAGCCCGCAGATCGAAGCAGCCCTCGGATACTCGCAGGGCGAGTGGCTCGAAGACCCGCTCCGCTGGTATGCGAGCATCCACCCCGAAGATAAGGCGAGGTGGAGCAGCGAAGCGGCCATGATGTTGATCTCCGGGACAATGCTCAAGTCCGTGTACCGCGTTATCGCGCGCGACGGTCGAACGGTGTGGTTCCAATGCGAAGTAAAGATGCTGCGCGGTCCGGATGGCAAGCCTTTGGCCCTTCAGGGAGTCGCATTCGACATCAGCAGCCTGAAAGAAGGCGAGCGGGCCCTGTATGAAAAAAACCGCCAGCTCGAGCTGTTGAGGGATGTCGCTTCCACGGCAAACCAGGCGATCTCGATGCCCGAGGCTCTGCAATTTACCGTGGACCGGGTTTGTGAATTTACCGGCTGGCCGCTGGGGCATGCCTCGATCGTGAGCGGCGGCCATCAGCTGACCTCCGCGGCCTGGAACCGGTCGCGCGAGACTCGTCTCCTTCCATTTTGCGCCGCCATGGAGACCTCCGGTGCTCAGGCCAACCTGACGCCGGCGGCCAAAGTGTTAGATCAGACCCACCCGGTTTGGATGAACGACCTGGGCGGCGATACGGAATTCATACTTCGTCAGGAGGCTAAACAGGCGGGACTGACTACGGCCTTCGCCTGCCCCGTCTGGAGCGGAACGGAGATCATCGCGGTTCTGGAGTTCTTTGCGTTTCACGACTTGCCGGCGGACACTGCCCTGCTCGACCTGATGGCGATGGTCGGAGCCCAACTGGGACAGGTGGCCGACCGCGTCAACAGGCAGGCCACGGAAAGCAAATTCCGCCTCCTGCTCGAGGCAGCTCCCGATGCGATGTTGGTGGTAGATCGCGAGGGGAAAATTGTTTTGGTCAATGCGCAGATGGAGAGCCTGTTTGGATACACGCGGCAGGAACTCCTGGGCCAGACACGCGAGATGTTGATGCCGAGCCGGTTTCTCGCTGAACCTGCGAAAAATCGCAGCGCCTTCTTCGCACAGCCGGAGGTCAGGCCCATGGGTTCGGGCCTGGAACTCTATGGGCGGCGCAAAGACGGAAGCGAGTTTCCCATCTCGCTCAGCCTCAGCCCGCTGGAAACCGAAGAGGGGACGCTGGTAGTCTCCGCGTTGCGCGACATTACGGAACAAAAACAGTACGATCGGCGGCTGAAAGAAGCCGCGGAAAGAGCGGAGGCTGCCAGCCGGGCCAAGAGCATGTTTCTCTCCACCATGTCTCACGAGATACGCACTCCGATGAATGCGATTCTCGGGCACGCGCAGTTAATGGCGAGGGATCCCGCTTCGGGAAACGAAGCCAGAGCCCACATGAAGGTGATATGCCAAAGCGGAGAACACCTGTTGGGGCTCATCACAGACATTCTCGAGATGTCGAAGATTGAAGCGGGGCGCATCGAGCTGAACCCGAAAGAATTCGAGTTCGTTCCATCCATTGAGAGCCTGGCGGCAATGTTCCGCCTGTCGGCACAGGCTAAGGCGCTGGAGTTTGAAGTTCTCATCGATGGGGAATCCGTAACCTCGGTGGTAGCGGACGAACGAAAGATGCGGCAGGTGCTGATTAACCTCCTGGGGAATGCATTTAAATTCACTTCCCGCGGCCGGGTCGGACTCCACGTCACTATCGAGAGAAGGCTCGATCGGCTGTGGATGGCAGCCTGCGTTAAAGACACCGGCCCAGGCATAGGAGCCGAAGAACAAAGCAGATTGTTTCAGCCGTTCAACCAGTTCAAGCGTGGTCTCCAGGCGCAGGAGGGGACGGGACTGGGGTTGTCCATCGGCCGAAGTTACGCCCGGTTGATGGGAGGGGATCTCAGCGTGAGTACCGAAGTGGGGAGGGGCTCCTTATTCCGTTTCGAAATTCCCATCGAAGGCTCTGCGTCAGCGCCCCTTCAAGCGGCGAGCCCATCTGGTGAGACCGTCGCTCCGCTGGAGCCGGCAGCGCGGTCAGCGAGTTCCTTCATCAGCCCCCAACAGCTTTCGCAACTGCCCCGCGAGTTGATCTATCAATTGCATGCCGCGGTCAACTCGGGGGAAAAGGACCGTTTAGACCGTCTTATTGGGCAAATATCGCAATACGATCGGCCGGCCGCGGAAGCGCTGCAGCTATTCGCCGACAACTATGATTACGATTTACTTACGACATTACTGGCAGAGACCAAGCAGGCGCAGCAATGACGACTGCCCCGGGGAGCGAAGCCAGCATCATCGTTGTCGACGATCAACCCGCCAATTTAAAACTGCTGGAAGAAATGTTGAAGGGGAGCGGTTACCGGATACGATCGTTTCCCCGGGGCCGGCTGGCATTGGCGGCTGCGACCCAACATCCTCCGGATCTGTTTTTGCTCGACATCAGCTTGCCGGAAATGAATGGCTATCAGGTGTGCGAGCAATTGAAGGCCGATCCCCGCCTTTCGCCTGCTCCCGTGATCTTCCTGAGCGCGCTCAATGGGACGGAAGACAAAATCAGGGCTTTCCAGGCCGGGGGTGCGGACTACATAACCAAGCCGTTTCAAATAGAAGAAGTGCAGGCGCGGGTCGAGACACACCTCAAACTTCACCAACTGCAGCAGGCGCTCAAGCATCAAAACGAGCTTCTTGAGGTGGCTGTGGAGCGTAGGACTCGCCATCTGCAGGTTGCGGCACAACGCATGAAATCGATGTATGAGCAGACCCTGCGGGCGGAAGAGAGGCTGCGCCGGCAAGAACTGGAGCTCGCCCAGGAGAAGCTGAAACTTGCCCAGGCGAGCGACCAGGCCAAGAGCGAGTTTTTAGCAAACATGAGCCACGAGCTGCGCACGCCGCTCAACGGCATCATTGGATTAGCCGGCCTGGCCCTGGAAACGAAGCTGACACCCGAACAGAAAGACTACCTGGAGACGGTCAAGGTTTCGGCGGACGCTCTATTGAGTGTGATCAGTAACCTTCTCGACTTCTCGAAGATCGAAGCGCGCAGGTTGGATCTGGAACCGATCGAGTTCGACGTGGTTCCATGTGTCGAGGGTGCGCTGAAAGCGCTTGCTCCTCGCGCGCACGAGAAAGGCCTCGAACTGCTGTGCGAGATAGGAAATGAGGCTCCGGCGAGAGTTATGGGAGATCCTGCGCGTCTTCGCCAGATCCTGCTCAACTTGGTGGGGGATGCCATCAAGTTTACCGAGCGGGGCGAAATCGGAGTGGAGGTAACTACCGCCGATCGCAAGCCCGAGGCTTCGCTGTTTCACTTCACGGTTTTCGATTCCGGGGTGGGCATAGCGCCGGAGAAGCTGCAGTCCATTTTCGACCCCTTCGAGCAAGCCGATGTGTCCACGACGCGTGTGTTCGGAGGAACGGGCCTGGGTCTGACTATTTCCAGGCGCCTGGTTGAAATGATGGGAGGCCGCATCTGGGTCGAGAGCGAGCACGGCGCCGGATCGCGCTTCCACTTTACAGCGCGGGTAGGCGCAGCCAGCGGGCCGGTGGGAGCTACCGGAGAGTTCTCCCCCTCGCCGGCGCTCCACAATGTTAGAGTGCTGATCGTCGATAACAACGGTCGCAATCGCCGTATACTTCACGACGTGCTCGCCCGTTGGGGCATGCGCCCGACGCCGGTTTGTAACGCAGAGGAGGCGTTGGCCGAGCTTGCCACCGCGGAAAAATCCGGGAACACTTACCAGATAGTCCTCGCGGATGTGCACATGCCAGGCATGAACGGCTTCAGCCTCGTAGAGCAAGTGAAACAGCGAATACACCCTGCCCCAGCCGTCATCGCCATGCTCGCATCAAACGTGCGCGACAGCGATGCAACATACTGCGACGAGCTGAGTATCAGCGCACGCCTGGTGAAGCCGGTGCGCCAGGCGGAGCTATACCTGGCGATCACGAGCCTGTTGCAGGCGAAGGGCACGCAGGGGCTTGCC
>JBARKD010000394.1:0-5100 GCA_049800615.1 Acidobacteriaceae bacterium
AGCGTCGGGCCATGCAGTGGACGTTTTGCCGGCTGGAGCATCCGGTGTGCCCCTTCCGGTCTTTCCATACCAGGACGGTTGGTTGGGAGCAGACGCGGCCTTTTCCATCCCGTTAAATGATGGGAAATCGCTGTGGCTTTTCGGTGATACCTTCGTGGGTGCGCCCGGGGCAAAGACTCGAGCTGAACGGACCGGCATGCCGAGAAACTCCATCGGTATCTCCACATGCGTCCATCAGAGCTGCGAGATGAAGTATTTCTGGAAGCGCATGTACCAACCTCATCCCCGTGCTTTCTTCGACGTGCCGGGCGCCCATTGGTTCTGGCCGCTCGATGGATTCGTTGAGCATGGTTCTTTGTACGTAGTGCTTTCAGAAATGCGTGCTGTTGGGACGGGCGCATTTGGGTTTGGCACCAGCGGCGTGACGCTGGCGACGATCAAAGACTATCGCGAAACGCCGGCGCGTTGGCAGATCCACTATGAGAAAGTTCTCTCTGGCGATCTCGCGGTTCCGGGAGTGTCGGTCGTTGCCGGGCGGCCAGATTTCAATCCCTATCCGAAAGATCCTCATGGTTCCGACTGGGTCTACTTCTTCACGGTTCGGAAGATGAATGCGGGCAAGTCCGTGATGGCTCTGACACGGTTACAGATCGCGGATCTTTCTCAAGCGGGGCAGTCTGCCGGGAACTGGCAGTATTTCTCCGCGAATACAGGGTGGACGCGCTGGACGACACCGGGCATCCTGCCGGGGGATGCAAAAACTGTGCTAAACGATGGTTACACTGAGTTTACCGCGCGTTTTCATCCCGAACGAGGCAAATGGCTGGCGGTGGCTCCGGCAAGAGCCCTCACGGAGAGCAGGACGGTGTATAGCGTGGCGCCGTCGATCGAGGGACCCTGGAGCGCTCCTCGAACACTGATTGACTATCCTGAGATGAAGAAAGCGAATCCTGATTACACGCGAAATGTTTTCTGCTACGCCGCGAAAGAGCATCCGGAATTTGAGAGGCCTGGATTCCTTGTCATCACTTACGCCTGTAACTCGCTGGTAGAGGAAGAGATTTTTCGCAACATGAATCTGTACCATCCCGTCGTCGTGCTTCGGCCCACGCCCGCATTCTAGATGGAGCGTCTCAGAGAAAGCGTTACTGATTGAGAGGATCGGAGTTGGGGAAGGAAACAGCAGATCCCTCCACTACGGTCGGGATGACAATTCTGTGGAGCGCGGAAAGGACGGCTTTCCCACGAGGCGTCGGGGGGAAGTGTTTCACGGCAGGTTCTGTGGCGAGTCAGGCAAATTGCAGATCCCTCCACTACGCTACGCTCCGGTCGGGATGACAATTCTGTGGAGGGGCGGAAATTGTACCCTCAGCGGCTGAAGCCGGTCTTCTATTTCAAATTGACGGCGGGGCTGAAGCCCCGCCCCTTCACGCCCCCACTAGATGGCTGCGCCGGCCCGGAATTCTGTCCTCAACACAAATCACAGGCCTCCTTAATCGTAGCGGAGCGCGATCAGCGGGTTGATGCGCATGGCTCTACGCGCCGGGATATAGCAGGCCGCGAGCGCCACAATAGTAAGCAGAAGGGTGACTCCCAAGAAGGTGAGAGGGTCTGTGGGCCTCACGCCATAGAGCAGCCCCGCCATCAGATGCGAGGCGATCAGCGCACCCACGAGCCCAACGGCGGCGCCCGAAATCGCGAGAGCCAGTCCCTGGCGCAGAACCATCTCCAGGATATTCTCTCGTCGCGCCCCGAGCGCAAGGCGAATGCCGATGTCGCGTGTACGCTCGCTGACGATATACGAGATCACTCCATAAATTCCCAGCGCCGCCAGCAGCAATGCCGTCGCAGCAAAGGCTGCCACTATCTCCATCAGCAATCGCCTCGCAGCGAGCGAGGCTGACAGTGCGTCTGCGAGCGTCTGCGCTCCGTAAACAGGAAGTTCCGGGTTCACCGACTGGACCAGTGCGCGCACCTCCGCCGGAATCGCAGCCGGGTCCAGTTGTCCGCGCAGAAAAATTGCCAGTTCCTTAGGCTTGGTTTGGTACGAGCTCAGATAGATTTGCGGAACACCCGCGTCCGCCAGCGATTCGGTTCGCGCGTTTGCAATGATGCCGATCACGGTAATCCAGGATTCGCTTGACGGCTTCACCTTCAGGCGCTTGCCCAGTGCATCTCCGTCTGGCCAGTAAGTCCGTGCCATCGCCTGGTTGATCACTGCGACCTGCGGCGCCTTCTCGTTGTCCAGGTCGCTAAACAGACGGCCGCGCACCAGAGCAATTTCGAGCAAATGAAAATATTCCGGGGAAACGTCCGATTGCTCCACCAATGCGGACTGCCTGCTCTGCACCTCGCGCCCTTCGAGGATCAACGGTGACGGGTTTCGATCGTGGTTCAAGGGGATGGACGCGTCGAGTCCGAGCGCCACCTCCTGTACTCCCGGCAAGGTTCTGCCGCGGCGAAGCAATTCGCGTAGAAACGGAGCTTCCTTTGCTGCGCTTCCATAAATGTCTGTCTTGGGGTCATTGGGCACAGGCAGCCACAAGCGAACGGCCATGACGCGCTGCGGGTTGAATCCCAGCGGGACCTTGAACAACTCCCAGAAACTGCGCAGCAGTAGTCCAGAGGCAATCATCAGCACCAAAGACAATGCGAACTCTGTCACCACCAACAGATGGCGCATTTTCGTCTGTTCCCGGGAACCCCTTGAGCCGCGGCCTTCCACCCTGAGCATCCGGCTCAAATCCAGCCGGCCGACGTGAAGGGCCGGAGCCAAACCGAATATCGTACCGGCTAAGACAGAGGCGCTAAGGGCGAACAGCATAACGCTCCAGTTAATCGATATGTCATGGAGCCGCGGAAGGCTTTCCGGCAACATTTGCAGCAGTGCTCCCTTGGCGCAGAACAGAATCACCAGGCCGGCTATTCCTCCAAGCAGAGAAAGAAGAAGGCTCTCGGTGAGCAACTGCCGCACCAGCCGGGTCCGCGCGGCGCCGAGTGCCTGGCGAACCGCCATCTCGCGTCCTCTCCTGCTGGCGCGCGCCAACAGCAAATTCGCCACGTTCACACAGCCGATCAGCAGCACCAATCCCACCGCGCCCAACAGCAATATCAACGACTGGCGAACGTTCCCGAACACGCTCTCTTTGAGCGGGACCAATCGCACCCTCCACGCGCTTTCGACCGGATAATCCTGCGGGAATTGTTTCTGCAAAGACGCGACCAACGCATCCAACCGGCTCTGCGCCGCCGCAATCGTGAGTCCAGGTTTCAGCCGCCCAACGGTTTCCAAAAGCAACCGCGAGCTGCGGATCGGGGGCGGGGCGGGGTCAGCGGCGAAACCCGAGGCGGCCCATAACTCGGTATTCCTTTGCCCCGGTGTTCGGCCTGGATCGTGAAAACCAGCGGGCATGACGCCTATGACGCGATACAGATCGTTGTCGAGGCGCAAACTCCTGCCGACAATTTTCGGGTCGCCCCCGAAACCTCGTTTCCATAGGCCGTCGCTGATGACCACATCGAGGGTGAAGCCGGGCGTCGGATCCTTCGGATTAAAGGTTTGGCCCAACTCCGGCTTTACCCCCAGCAGCGCAAAATAGCCCGGCGTAACCGGCTCGAACTGTATCCGTGACGGCTGCGAAGAGCCGGTGAGATTCACGGAGCCGAATCCATGTAGCACCACAGATTGAAAAATGCCGGAACGCTCGAGGTCTTTCCACTCAGGAATGGATATGCCCGCGTCCTGGGCCCGGATGCCGGGCAGGTCATCTTCGATCCGCACCAGTTGTTCCGGGGAAGGATACGACAACGGGTGCAGCAGCGTGGCATCCACAAGGCTGAAGATGGCTGTTGTCGCTCCAATACCCAATGCCATCGTCAGAACCGCGACGGCAGCGAAGCCCGGCGATTTTCGCAGCAGGCGCGTCCCGTAGCGCACGTCCTGCAGTAAGTTTTCAAGGAACGGCAGGCCCTGCTCCGCGTGGTAATTCTCCCGCACGCCCTCCCGCGCGCCGAACTTCAGCACGGCCTGGCGGTGGGCCTCCGACGGAGACATGCCGACGCGAAGGTTCTCCGCTGCCTGCAGAGCAATATGTTCTTCCATCTCTTCCCGCAGCCGCTGGTCATCGCACCGGCCGGTCACAAAGTTCCAGATTCGCGTCGACCACCGCCTGAGGAAGCTCACGGCAAATCCTCCGCTTTCACTTTGAAAAACCGCGCGATGATCGCCGTGGTTTGCTCCCAGTCGCGGGTTTCAACCTCTACGGCCTCGCCCTTTTGGTTTCCTACAGGAATATTGGCACACGTCCTTTGGGAAAGCAACAGGTAAATCCATGTTCCACCTTCGGAACACGTATATATCCATGGGTATTACTGCCAGCCACCGCCGAGTGCCCGGTAAAGCTGCACCAGACTTTGATACTCGCTTCCTCGCGCCTGCGCGAGTGTCAGCTCTTCGGAATACAGCGACCGCTGCCCGTCCAACACTTCGAGGTAGGTCGTGGTACCCCCCCTGTAGCGCATGTTAGACAGGCGGACAGACTCCTGCAGATCCGCGACGCTATCCTCCAGGCGCACTCGCACCTGATGGAGCTTCTGATAGCCGATGAGCGCATCGGAGACGTCCCCGAAAGCGCGCTGAATAGTTTGGCGGTAAGCGATGAGAGCCTGCTGGTGCTGCGACTCTGCCAGACGCAGATTCCCGCGCAGGGCTCCACCGGTGAAAATCGGCTGGCTTACCTGCGCACCGTACGACCAGAAGCCGATCTGCGAACCCATGAGGCTGGAGAACGTACTGCTTCTTCCGAAAGAACCGCCGCCAGAGCCAGTCAGCGCAATTTGCGGGAAAAACGCCGCCTTGGCGACTCCGATTTCGGCGTTCGCGGCAACCAAGTTCTGTTCCGCCTCGCGAATATCAGGCCGCCGCTCGAGGATGGAGGAAGGAAGGCCGGGCGGTACTTCGGGAGGAAGTGTTTGCGCCACCAGTGGAAGCCCTCGTGTCACATCCTGTGGGTAATTGCCGAGGAGGATGCTGATGGCGTCTTCCTCCTGACCAATTTGCCGTTCGAGGTCAGGAATCTGGGCATTCGCAGTATCCAGAAC
>JBARKD010000395.1:0-1745 GCA_049800615.1 Acidobacteriaceae bacterium
GGAATTTACTCTTAACAGTGGCAGCCGCTGGACTGTGGCTGCTGGCAAGCGCGCCGGCGTTCGCCACGTGTCCCGCGGGACTGTCCGGGACGCAGCTCGCTGCCGGCCTGTGGACGATCAAGATCGAGGGCTTCGCGACCGACAACGCAACCTGCGGCACCAGCTGCCCTGATCCGACACCGGTGGGCGAAGGCTGCTTCGGCGTGATTCAGAGCGACGGCGCCTGCGACATCACTGGCGGCGACGTCATCTGCGCGTTCAACAACACGATAAGCTCTCCGACCACGGTCAGTGGAATCCCGGCCTTCGGCGGCACGGCGAGCCCGTCCCATGACGTCGGCCAGTATTCCTTCAACAGCAACAACACTGGCAGCCTCACCCTCATTGATACTCCGAGCGGCAAGACCCTGTCATTCGGCGTAGTGGCCGCATTGGGCAACGCGTCAATGTCGGGCGCCAGCATTTACTCAGGAAGCAGCTTCGCGGATCCTCTGATCCTGACGATCCAGAAGCGCGACCAGACCATCAGCGAGTCGCAGTTCGAGTCTGCTTCCAGCGTCACATTTGATCCGGCCGGCGGCAGCGCGGGCGGCAATGGTCTTGGCAGGGGCTTCGACGCGATCGCAGTGGCAAATGAACAGCATCTCGATCCGGAAACCGGCACGACCCTCGAGGGCGGCGGCACGATCTTTTTCAACGTTGACGGCGGCTACGACTCGGACATCGCGCCGGGCGTGAAACTCCTCCCCTCCTCGTTGATAGTCGACTTTCATACGACCGTGCTACAGGACAACACCGGCGCAGGTCAGGACGGCACGGAGTTGACTAGCGCCGCTCTGAATGGCGACTACAGCGACCCACTATCGGGGGCGGCTTTCCAGACGGCGGCGGTTCTATACGGCGCCACCAACAGCAGCGCATACGTCGCCACCACTGGCTCAGCGGGCGCTCCGGCTCATGGCTTGGCTATTGCGAACAGCACGAAGGCGATCATGGCCGGCAGCGACACGGGCGCGGGGGTAATTCTCGTAGCGTCCGCATCAAACCCGCATCCGAGCAAGACCATCACGATCACGAACGGATCGACCGAGCCTCTGGATTGGACCGCCATCCAGATCAATGGCGTTGCTGACGTGACCAACACGGGCACCGGAACCTGCCCTTCGGCGGGCGACCTCCCCGCATGGAACCCGGTGGCCACTGGTGCGACCAAGCCGACCTGCACGATCACCTTCCAGGACAGCGGCACAACCTGCACCAGCGGTTCGCCTGAAACCGGCACCTGGGAATTGGTGGGCGCTGACCATGCGATGATCACGGGAACGCCGAACGGGACTGGCGTCACGTTCTCGCTGAAGTGCGAATAGTCAA
Source organism: Acidobacteriaceae bacterium (assembly GCA_049800615.1). Lineage (GTDB taxonomy): Bacteria > Acidobacteriota > Terriglobia > Terriglobales > Acidobacteriaceae > PALSA-350. The sequence continues at coordinate 1,372 of JBARKD010000395.1, forward strand.
ACGTCCATAGCCTCACAGGTAGTATGATGTGAGTACCACCGGGGCGGGTCAGAAATGACCCGCCCTGGTTCCTTCCGCGCACCAATCAGATCACCGGCCCAGTTTTCCAATGAAATGCTTTGGAGATGAACTCTTCCGACCGACCGCGCCAAACTCTCACGGGAGTCGGGCAACCTAACCCCTAACTCCTTCCCGAGCGGGAAGGGGAACCGGATTTCGAGACAGATGGTATGACCTCGCACGAATCGAGTATGAATGTGACCTCTATGAAGACCCTGTTTCTGCTTGCTGCGCTATTCGCTGCCGGATGCGCCACCACACAGACGCCGGCAGACGCTCCACCGCCGGCGCCGGCTGCACCGCATTTCTCGACG
>JBARKD010000396.1:0-1524 GCA_049800615.1 Acidobacteriaceae bacterium
GCTCGCACCTGTTGGGAGCGCTCACGCCCCTCTATCTCGGGTGGGTGGCATCCTACGCGTTGGAAGTAGGCAATGGCGGCCCGGCGGAGGCGGAACAGAGAGTGGAGAAGCTGGCTCGCGCCTATGAAGAAGGCAAGCCCTATCTATTATCGCGGTGGCGTTGGCCCGACCGCTTCAACCCTTAGGCCCGAGAGGAGATCATTATGTGGACTCAAGTGTCACAGTCACTGCACGAATCGATGGCTCGGGTCATCAGCCGTATCGCTACCCTGCTTCCGGGGATACTCGCGTTTATTCTTGCCGTGCTGTTTTTCGCCGCAATCGCGTGGCTGCTCTCCTGGCTGGTGCGTTCCTTTCTCAATGCGATCCGCATTGACGAGAGGCTGGCGCGGGGGACGAACGCCATCGCTGAGTGGTCGCCCACCTACACACCCACGACACTCATCACGCGTGTGGTTTTTTGGTGCGTCGTGCTGGTCGGTTTTCTGGTCGGACTTGAAGCCTTTGGTGCATCTTCCGACAATCTTCTCTCCGCTCGCCTGCTTGGCTACATTCCCAACGTAGTCGGCGCGGTGGTGTTGCTCCTGCTGGGCAATGTTATCGCCCGCTTTCTTTCCCGCAGCGTGTTGATTGGCGCGGTGAACATGAACCTGCATTACGCGCGCTTGTTGAGCCTGGGCATCAAGTGGCTGGTGCTGGTGCTCACTGCGGCGATGGTCCTCGACCATCTGTCGATCGGGGCCGCCATCGTGGATTTGGCCTTTGGCATTCTGTTCGGCGGTATCGTTCTGGCGCTGGCGCTGGCCGTAGGCCTTGGTTCGCGTGACCTGGTAAGCCGCTCGCTCGAACGGGAGGCCGCCCGTCCCGGGGGCGAGGCCATGCCCGAAGAGCAGTTCCGTCACTTTTAGGGAGTTACTTCTGATCGAAGGGGATGAACCATAGTCTGCTTTCCTGGCTGTCCCGTCTATGAGAAGGTTGTGTCAGACGACCATGGATAGACAGATGAAGGTTGCTATTTTGGGTTTTGGCACGGTGGGCAATTCGGTTGCCCGCATTCTATGTGAGCATCCACCGCAGGGTTTGGAGCTGGGCTGCATCTTCAATCGGGGCATCGACCGTAAGCGGGTCGCCTGGGTTCCCTCATCTGTTCTCTGGACCGAAAACTTCGATGAGGTTCTCGCGTCCAAGCCTGACATCGTGATTGAACTGGCGGGCGGCCTGCAGCCTGCGGGTGAATGGGTCCGAAGCTCCCTCGCTGCTGGCAGGTCTGTAGTCACGGCCAACAAAAAACTGATCGCCGAGCAGGGCCTGGCGCTCGAGGAACTGGCTCGGCGGCATGGCGCCAAGTTGCTTTTTGGAGCTGCCGTTGCCGGGGGCGTTCCGGTCATTCCCGCGGTCCAGCAGGGCTTGGCTGGCGATCGCATCTACCGCTTCCACGGCATTCTGAATGGCACCTGCAATTTCATTCTGAGCAACATGGAGGACGGTGCTGAATTTGAACCTACGCTGCGCCAGGCGCAGGAG